>DATBZX010000029.1:0-38934 GCA_036512955.1 Terriglobales bacterium | reverse complement strand
ATCCTGGCACTGTCGCGGGATGAAATTGCCGAAGCGTTTCGCGCAGAACGTCGTTCACATTGCCGCTGAGACGCTCTTCATGCGGCCCGCGGCGAATCGTCAGGTCCGTACCGCGCGCCGTGAGCACCATGCGCGGTTGCGCACCGACAAAGGTGTAGCGCCCGATCCTCTCACCGCCTTCCACCGACTCCAGCAGGAACGCGTACTTCTGTTTGGCGGCCACGCTCAGGAACGCGCCCACCGGCGTCAATAAGTCGGCGCTCAGCGTTTTGGCCACGGGAATCAAGGTGGCGTCGCGGCTCAGTTGCAAAAAACTCTTGTAATCAGGCGTTACCATCAGGTCCCTGGCGCTGGTTGCGGGGTTGACTGGATTATACGAGAGGCGGAAGATCGTTGGCTGACGCCGTCCCAAGGTATTGGATTGAAAATCAGGTCATGACCACCGTACGAATGGACAAATGGCTCTGGGCTGCCAGATTCTTCAAGACGCGCGCCTTGGCTGCACGAGCCTGTGATCTCGGCCGTATTACCTCGAATGGACAGCCCGCCAAACCCGCGCGCGACGTTCATGTCGGAGACTTGCTGCACCTGACCAATGACGCTGGCGACTTCCAGGTAGAAGTCCTGCTCCTCAGCGAGATGCGCGGCCCTGCCCCCGTTGCGCAGACGCTCTACCGCGAGACGGATGAGAGCCGGGAGCTGCGCGCGAAGCTGGCCGCAGAGCGCAAGGCGATGGGACAGTTTGAAACTTCGCAGGAAGGCAGACCGTCGAAACGCGATCGCCGGGAAATTAATCGGCTGCGGGGGCGACCGTGATCACCGGCGAGCGGCCGGAAACTGTGGCCAGCCCAGCGGCAAGATGGGCACCCGAACCAGGGCTCGTTGACAGCAATTCGCGAAACGCCAGAGTCATACAATGCTAATGACGGCGCACAGGCAGTCTGCGCCGCGAGCAGGCAGTTTCTGCCAAAAACGGAAAATCAGTCTTGTGGGATTTCGTGCGGCTTCATACAGTACGACGTGTGCCACTGCGGGAAATGCAGCGCTTTATCCAAAAGATGGAAGGGGGCCTACAGATCAAGCTTGGAGTTTGAATGATTTGGTGGGAATATTGAGGGTTCGAGAACAACAAATAAATTACCCCGGGCACTTGCCTGCTACGCAGGTAGAGGGGACACCGGGGTGTATAGGGACAAGATACCTCTTAAATGGCCGAATTGCAAGCAAAATTTGTGTACGACGAGCTCACGATTGCAGATCTTGAACGCAGTCTATCACTTGAGCGACTGGGGGCCCTATTTGGATTTGGCTGACGGTGATCGCGCGTACGCATTACTTTTATACGAATGGAACATAAGGGTTTCGGAGGCGATGTACAGCATTTTGCAGGGCTTCGAGGTGACGCTCCGGAACTCGATTCACGATGTGATGTGTATCGCACACGGACGACACGACTGGTATGACGTTGCAGAGCTTATGGACGACGAAAAATCGCGAATTGAAGACGCCAAACGTCGCATTGTTCGAGATGGGCGCCAGATTACTCCTGGCCGAGTCGTGGCGGAACTCATGTTTGGCTTCTGGTCGTCTCTGGCTGGAACCGTTTACGCACAAACGCTGTGGGACAGACACTTATACAAAGCCTTTCGACAGAAGAAAGTGGGAAGAAAAGACGTAGCCAAGCGTCTGAAGAAAATTCGATTCCTTCGCAACCGAGTTGCTCACCACGAGTCAATTATTGGTCGACAAGGTCAAGAGCGCAATCTCAGGCAAGACGTGAGAGAGATTTTAGAGGCCACTTCTTGGATTTGCAGTACTACTGCAAAATGGGTAGCACATACAAGCTCTTTCGATACGGCTTATTCTCAACGGCCAACGCCACCCCAGGCCGATCTCCCGCTGATACGCACCTGATTTCAAACATACCCACTTGCAGACCCTGCTTTCCCAGACCCTCCTTTCGCTTGCGCCGATTCCGCAGCCGTGCATATACTCGTGAGGTTTGCCCGCCTGACGAGGGTTTTGCGCGTTTCGCGGACGATTCATCGGCTCGGGGCGCAACAAGCCCGCCGATCTTCGGAGAACTTTTATGGAAACCACGCTCACGCTCGAACAGGAAAAAAATCCCTGGGAATCACAAGCCGCGCGCTTCAATGTCGCCGCCGAAAAGCTGAAGCTCGATCCAGGACTATGGCGCGTTCTGCAGCAGCCCAATCGCGAAATCATCGTCCACATCCCGGTCATGATGGACAACGGACAACTGGAAGTGTTCACCGGATACCGGGTGCAGCACTCCATCGCCCGCGGTCCGGCGAAGGGCGGAGTCCGCTATGCTCCTGACGTTTCGCTGGATGAAGTGCGCGCGCTGGCCAGTTGGATGACCTGGAAATGTGCGGTGGTCAACATTCCATTCGGCGGAGCCAAGGGCGGCATCATTTGCGATCCCAAGCATATGTCGCGCGGCGAACTGGAGCGCATGACACGCCGCTACACTTCGGAGCTGATTGAGTTCATTGGGCCTGAGAAAGATGTGCCCGCCCCCGACGTGAACACCAACGAACAAACCATGGCATGGATGATGGATACCTACTCCATGCACATGCGGCAGACGGTCACCGCCGTGGTCACCGGCAAGCCGCTGAACATGGGCGGATCGCGCGGACGCCGCGAAGCTACGGGCCGTGGCGTGATGATCATCGCTGACGAGTCGATCAAGTACCTGAAGATGGCGCGCGAAACCACGCGGGTCATCATCCAGGGCTTTGGCAACGTCGGATCGAACGCCGCTCTGTTGATGCATCAGGCTGGTTACAAAGTCATCGGCATCGGCGAGTGGGATGGCGGCCTTTACAACAGCAACGGCATCGACATCGCCGCGCTCACCGAGTATCGCCAGAAGGAAGGCACCATCCACGGTTTCAAGGGCGCGGAGCGCGCTAATACCGACGAGCTTCTGATTACCGACTGTGACGTGCTGGTTCCCGCCGCTACGGAGGCTGTTGTTACCTCGCTCAACGCCGACAAAGTGAAGGCGAAGATTCTGGTGGAGGGCGCCAATGGCCCGACTACGGCAGTAGCGGACGAAATCCTAGCCGACAACCACGTGTTCGTGATGCCCGACATCCTGGCCAACGCCGGTGGTGTGACCGCTTCCTACTTCGAGTGGGTGCAGGACCGCCAGGGCTACTTCTGGAAGGAGTCGGTGGTCAACGAGCAACTGAAGGACATCATGGTCGAGTCGTTCGAAGCGGTGGTTAGCTTTGCCGAGAAGCACCACGTGAACAACCGCATCGCGGCTTACATGCTGGCCATCGACCGCGTGGCGTTCACCATCCGCCAGCGCGGAATCTACGCCTAGCGGTTGGGCAAAGCTCAATTGGATGTGGCTCCCCGGCGGGAGCCGCTTTTTTATCGAAATTTTTACGCGCAATTAAAATCACAAATAATTTCGCGGTGCGCCCGCCGCGACCCCCGGAATGGGGGCATAATATTCTGCAAGGAAGTAGCCGTGGGGAACGCCGGATCCAAGGTCAGCATGCATCGCCTTACCTTCTCCCTCCGTTTGATTGCGGTGGTGGTGAGTTTGCCAGTCATCGTGCTGGTCATCGCCAGTGCAATCCTGCTGCATCCCATTGCCTCCTTTAAGTCCAAGTTCCACACATCTCTGCGCATCTGGATGAGCGTGATGGACTGGGTCAAGGGCATCCCCATGGGCTACACCTACTGGGTGCAATACCAAGCACCCAGCATGCTGGACGAAATCGCAGTGCATCACGACGAATAGCCTGCCAGCCTTGCGTTGGCGCGGTTGCTTTCATAGCAACCCGTGAACGATAATCACCTTGGCAGTGGCGAGACGGCGCCGCCGTGCCCCAGTCCGCTTTTGTGAACCTTCCGAACTACATAACGCTTACGCGGATTCTCAGCATTCCCGTGCTGATCTGGATCCTGTCGAGCAGTCATTTCAGTTCGACCAATGGCGACCGGGAATTACTGGCTTCGGCTGTCTTCATCGCGGCTTCGCTCACCGATGCGATCGACGGCTATCTGGCGCGCAAACGCGCCCAGGTGACCACCATCGGAATGTTGCTGGATCCCGTGGCGGACAAACTGCTGATTGCCGCCGCGTTCATCACGCTGGTGCAATTCAATCCGCGTACCGTCCCCGCGTGGATGGCAGTCATTATTATCGGCCGGGAATTCCTGATCAGCGGACTGCGCTCCATCGCGGCCTCTGAAGGCTTCACCATCCAGGCTAGCGAGCTCGGCAAGATGAAGATGCTGGTGCAGATTGTTTCGGTGGTCGCCTGCATCATCGATCATCACTGGACCCGCCTGCCTTGGTACTTCCTCAACTTGCCGGTGCATCCCATCGCGCTAGCGTCGATTTGGATCATGGTCGGCCTGTCGCTGGTGTCGGCTGCGGATTACTTTGTGGCGTTCTGGGACAAGATCAGTCAGCATTCCGACAAGCGCCGCAAGCGTCGTTCGTTTGTGCTGAGCCGGCGCAGGAAGCGCGACGATGTCTCCGTGGTCTGAAACCCAACCCGCGATCCCGTCCACAACTTCTGAATACACACAGGAAGAGCGCGAACTCTTGTTGCAGTTGGCTCATCGCTCGATCGAAGCGGCGCTGTCAGGGCGCAAACTCGATCTCACACCGCCCAACTCGCACCTGGGCGAGATGCGTGGTGCCTTCACCACCCTGCATTTGGAGGGGCGCCTTCGCGGTTGCATCGGATATGTCGTGCCCGTGCATCCTCTGTTCCAGACTGTGGCAGAAACGGCACAAGCTGCCGCCTTTGACGACCCTCGGTTTCAGCCTGTGACGCCCGGGGAAGCACCCCATCTCAAGGTCGAGATTAGTGTGCTCTCGCCCCTTCGACCGATTCGACCCGAGGAAGTTGTGACCGGGGTTCATGGCCTGATTGTGAGTAGAGGCGGCCGCCGTGGATTATTACTCCCGCAGGTTCCGCTGGAGTGGAATTGGGACCGTGAGACCTTCCTCTCGCAGACCTGCCTTAAGGCTGGTCTGCCGCCCGATGCTTGGGTGCAAGATATTGATCTGCAAGCTTTTACCGCGGAGGTATTTGGAGAGGAGACGTCCCACCAGGGACGCGGATGAGGTTCAGTCGACGGTGGTGGAAGCTCCTTAGATCCCGCCCCGATTTGGTAATAAATTCATAATTCCACAATAAGACGGTTGCAACATTCGTTGTGCATCTGTACCATCGGGACGCTCCTATGCAAGTCTCGACAACCGTTTTCGCCTCTCGCATTCAACGCTTTCGTCTTCCCCGCGTCTGTGTCGCCGTCGTGGGAGAAGATGCCTCTAATATCATCGAGCGCGCCGAGTCCCTGGTGCGCGATAACCCGTTCATGGAGTTCAGGTTAGACTACCTGGCACAGCCTGCGGTGGCACTGCCCAAGCTGAAACACTTCCTCGATCTGCATCCTGAAGCGACAGTAATTGCTACCTGTCGCCGGGTGGTGAATGGAGGCAAGTTCAAAGGCAGCGCGGCAGCCCAGTTGGACATCCTCACCAAGGCCGCTGTCACCGGATTTCAGTTGGTGGACATCGAGTTACAGAGTGCCGAGATCTTGAAGTCCGGTGAGCTTGCTGAGCTCAAGGACCGCGTGGGCGTGATTCTGTCCTTCCACGACTTCAAAGCTACTAAGAGGTTGGAAGAGACCTTCGCCGCGATGAAACAGTACCCGGCGGACTTCTACAAAGTCGTTTCGACGGCAACCTCCTTATATGACAACGTGCAGATGATGAAATTCCTCCAGGCCCACTCCGCCCAGCACGAAATGGTGGGGCTGTGCATGGGCGAGCAGGGAATCATCAGCCGCGTATTGGGCGTGCGCGCTGGCAGCGTATTCACGTTTGCGGCTGCGACTCGCGGAGAGGAAACCGCACCCGGTCAGGTGACAGCCAGTGAATTGCGCGACACCTATCGCATCGAGATGGTCGATGCTGCGACCCAGGTTTATGGAGTTGCCGGCGATCCCGTGGCTCATTCCATGTCTCCGATCATGATGAACTCGGCCTTCCGGCGCGAGACGGTGAATGCCGTATTTCTTGCCCTCCATGCCAAGACCATGAAGGACCTCATGGCGTGCGTCAGCGATATTCCGATTCGTGGCTTGAGTATTACCATGCCGTACAAGCAGGACATCGTCGGCTCGCTGTCGAATTCCGATGCGCTCACGAAGCAGGTTGGCGCCTGCAACACCGTGGTTCGCAGCCAGGACGCAAAACTCTACGGCTTTAATACCGATGTGGCCGGTGTGGTTGTTCCGCTGGAGCAGCGGATGACGTTGCAGGGTGCGAAGATCCTGGTGGTCGGAGCGGGTGGAGTAGCGCGCGCCGCCGTCTTCGGACTGAAGAACAAAGGCGCTGAAGTCTTCATTGTGAATCGCACGCCGGAGAAGGGCCAGGCGCTCGCGAAACAGACTAAGGCCAAGTTTCTGAAGCGCACCGACTTGGCAAAGATGAGCTTCGACGTGATCATCAACGCCACTCCGCTTGGCATGGGGAGCAACCGGCAATCGCCTCTGGAAGATAAGGAATTGAATGCCAAGTTCCTGTTCGATCTGGTGTATGTACCGGCGGAAACCAAGCTGATGAAGATGGCGCGGGCAAAGAACATCCAAGTCATCCCAGGATTGGAAATGTTCGTGCAGCAGGGGGCAAGGCAGTTCGAAATCTGGAGCGGCAAACCGGCCCCCGTCGCGGAAATGAGCTTCGTAGTGAGCAAAGCGCTGGAGCGTCTCGCGGCAGGAACGGTCGAAGTCGAAGAAGAGGCGCCAATTCCTAAGGCAAAGCCTCGCACCGAGGAGAAGCCGGCTCCGAAAGCGCCAGCCAAGCCGACCGCAAGACCCGCCGCCAAGAAGCCAGTGAAGACTGCAGCTAAGAAACCCGCGAAGAAAGCTGCCAAGAAGCTGGCGAAACGCTGATTTTCAGCCGCTTTCTGCGGCTTTCGCAATTGCGCAACTACCTTCCAGCAAGCGCTCCTCACCGGAGCGCTTGTTTGCGTTGGCCGAAAACCACCGTCCAGTGCGGGTTTCGGGGCACCGCCCCGGCGCCCATTCGCAAAAAATCGCGAATTTCCTGCCTTTCTTTGTTGCAGTTTCTGCCTGAATGGGCATAGGATGAGGATTGGAGGCGGTTCTCTCCCGCTTCCATCTTACAAACAGATCAAAGCCCCACGTTCGAAGTCGGAATACCACTCATGCGCAGGCGGTAGAACTGTGCGCGAGTTATCCCAGGAGAAGACCGAGATGGCGTGGTATGCGTACTGTATTACTGAGCAAGCCGGCCTGCAAGGTAGTAGCCGGGCCCGTCGCCCATTTGCAATTGAGAGTCTTAAGGGCGTAAACGATTCCCCGGTTCTGGCCTATCCCAGTGGAGATTTCGCAGTAATTGTCAGCGAACACTCTCCCTCCCAATCCCTCACTCAACAAGCCATCGTCGATCATGCGCGCGTCATCAGCGAGTGTTTCCGCACCCTGACCGTGCTGCCTTTCCGTTTTGGAACCATATTTGAGTCGGACGAAGCACTGCGCCGCGCAGTGCGGGGAAATCGCAAAGCCTTTCAGGAGAGTGTCGCCCGCCTGCGGGGCAAGTCGGAAATGCACGTCAAGATCCTGGTGAAGGACGGAGCACTGGAGGAAGCGATCACCGCGATGCCGGTGGGAGTGGGTGGCGAATATCTCCGCCAGCTCCGCGACCACGCCAGCCGCGATCGCGAACGCCAGACCAAGGCCCGCGCGCTTTCCATGCAGGTGCACAAACTCTTCTGTCCCCTGGAAGAAGATGTGGTCTGCAAGCGCACCGAAGCCGGCAAGATGCTCATGGATTTCGCCCACCTGATCGATACCAGTACCGTTACCAAATACCAGAACCGCTACTCAGCTGCCACCCGGCATTTCAAGGACTGCCAGGTCACCATCACCGGACCGTGGCCGCCCTACCATTTCATGCCCGGCAAGTTGCGGACGGTGCCCGGCGGTAATTAACTCGTAACTACATGGTTTTCTAAACGACGAAGGCGGCTTGTCAGCCGCCTTTTGTCGTGTTCCTACTCTGGTTTTGTGGAACGAGTCATTCTCCGCAGCAGTCCGCCGAGTAGGGTCAAACCGCCGCCCATCAAGGCCAGCGTCGAAGGCTCGGGGGTCGCAGCAGCGGGCGCGTATGCGAAGCCATAACCTGCCGTGCCATCCTGGGCCGATGCAAAGCCTTTGGTAAACGTCGTCGCGTTCGTTTCAATTACCAGCAACGGCGTCGTCTGTCCCGGCATGATTTCATCGGAAGCCGGATAGTTGTAGCCAATCACCGGGCCGTTCAAGCTGCGATCAACAGTGGTAGGATCATGCACTCCGAACGGATTGGTGCCGACATCAACCAGGAATCCGGCGAAGTTGTACATCGAAAAACGTTCGTTGGCATCCCCGCCATTGTTGGTAAACTGGTACACGAAATCCAAGCAGTTGGCGCAGAAGGTATTGTTTGGATCGGCATATACCCACTGGCTGTAACTATCACTGAAGGTGGCAGTCGTGATCGTGCCGTTGATAACCGAGGCCACCAGCGTCCCAGCCGGGAAAAGTGGGCTTGGCGGTACCGAAGTTCCATTCGATAGCACCGACGCCTGGCTAATCGGAACAAGCAGGCCAACGGCCAGTAGACACGCGAGTGTTATGGACCAATGGGCCGCACATATCTTTTTTCGCATCAGAAACCTCCGACAAAATTTAGGCAGAACACTCGTCGTTCTAACCTGCTTATTCATTGATTAATAAGCCGAGAGGCCCAGGGACCTGCTCGTTCGCCAGCAAATGTGATGCCTGGGAAACGAGCGTTTCTTTCTTTGCCAAAGGGAGGTAGGTGAAAACGAGGTCGTGCCTTGAAGCAACCCCGCCCACAAGGTGTACGACCCAACAACTAACGGCATAGACTCCCCCGCTCACTTGGACATAAAGGGGCCCGATTGCAAATTCACTTTAAGGCAAACCTCAGATGGGAAACATCGGGTAGAGACCTTAGCTGAACGCGCGAAATCACCTATGGAGAGCAAGTATTTTGCAGCAGCCTGTGCGCCAGCGTTCCGTCAAGCCGGGAGCATCGGCGATCCACAGCTACCGTGCAGCCGCATGTTTCCCATCTTGGGAAAGAATCCCCGCCGCAGAAGATATCGTGCACCACGAAAGTTGACGCGTATGGGCGTGGGGCATATGATCTTTCATTCGCCATGCCGTAATTTTTGTTCAGAGCAACTTCTGGGCTGGTAGGCGTGGGGTGTAGGTATGGACAAGAAGAAGTTAGACGCATTCAAAAAACGGCTGGAAGAACGTCAACGGGAATTGCGGTTCAACGTGAGCCGCACGGCACAGGATGGCCGCGAGGCTGATCTGGAGTCAGCGCAGGATGTCGCGGACCGCGCGGCGAACTCCTACACCAAAGAGTTCCTCTTCAGCCAGAGCAGTAGCGAGCGCCAGACTCTGCAGATGGTTGACGGAGCGCTGGACCGCATTCGCGAAGGCACATTTGGCGAGTGCATCGCCTGTGGCGCGGAAATCAATCCCAAGCGCATGGAAGCAGTGCCATGGACCCGCCATTGCATCGAGTGCCAGGAAAAAGTTGAGCGAGGTTTGTTGGAGGCGACTGGAACGTAACCGCGTCAGGTCGTCGTCGAGCAAGATAAAAAGCCGCCCTTGTGAGCGGCTTTTGTTATTTGAGAGGGCATGGCTTCAAAGCCTGCCTGAGCGATGAGCGAAGTCGAAGGGTGCCGTACTAACCCTCATATTTTTTGTCACGCGGGCGCCAGCCCGCGGGGGATCTGCTCTTCCATACGCGCTATTGCGGCGGCTTCTTCTTGCTTCCGCCCAACAACCCGCCCAACGCGTCCTGCAACTGCTGTTGCTGCGACGGTTGCGCCGCGGGCTTCCCAGCCTGTTGCCCCTGAGTCTGCGATTTCCCTCCCAGCAGCGAACCGAGAATACCGCTGGCTCCCGGAACGATGTTGTTCAACTTCATCTCTGCGATCTTCCCAACATCGGGAGTCACCACTGGGTGGCTCATGGTGCCGCTGACGATGACCGGCAGCACCAGTTCGCCATTCTTGTTGCCCAATGCGGTATTCAAGTAGCCGCCGACTCCCGTACCGCCGACCGACTGGCTGAATGACTTGTTGAGCACCGCAGTCAGGTGCAGCCCAAGCGCTTCGTTGACCAGGTTAATCGTTCCCGCCGCCGCCATGGTGCCGACGTCGAGGGCGGCCTTCAGGTCGTTGGTGTTGGCCACGCCGCTTCTCACGTCGAACGTGCCGCTCATGCTGGACACGGTGGTATAACCTTTTCCGGTGGTTCCGAACTTTCCGATCTTGCCCAACTCGTTCACCAGGTCAAGCTTCGCTAGTTTGCCATTCGTAAGCGTGAAGGAGAAGGGACCATTCAGGGTTTGCGTTACGTCTCCCGATGCCGGAGTCGAGAACGTCTGATTCAGGTTGGCATTCAACGTTCCGTACACGCTGTCTTTCATATTGCCGACGGCCGTCAGCAACTGGTTAGCGTCAGCGCCCGTGAGCTTGGCGTTGACGGCGAAGCTCGAAGTCTCATGCTGAAGGTCCGCCGTAATGCTGCCGTTGATTTGTCCGCCGAATACCTGCCCCGTCAGCGGATTCAGCTGAACGATGCCGTGATTCAGATTCACGCCGGAGTGCACGTTGGTCAACACCGTGCGGTCATACACCAGGCTGCCGACCGTGATGGTGCCGGTCCCCGTCGCGCTATCAAAAAAGCCAGGCTGCGGTGCTGGCGCTGCTTCTGCGGTGGGCACCAAGCCCCATGAGGCTTCGGCTTTCTTCGCCGGAGCGGGTTTGTTCGCTGCCATCAACTTCTGCAGCTCCGTGATGTTTAACTTGTCAGCCGCGAGCGCAAACGTGAGCCGCGGAGCCTGGAAGTTGGCGACGCTGAGACTTCCGCTGGCATTGGTCGATCCCACCGACGCTACCAGGTTTGTCAGGTTCACCGAGTTCTGGGTGAACTGCAGGTTAGCATTCTTGATGCTCACTGGCTGGGTCAGGGTAGGCGTCTTCAGCGTCGCGTTCTGGATCGCGCCGGTGCCGCTGAAAATCATCGCATCCGTGTTCTTGACGGGACCTGTGGCGTGCACGTCGAGGTTGACGGCCCCGCTGCCGCTCATGCCTTCGACTGCGCTCGCGCCGTAGGCCTTGGCGATGTTCAACAGTTCCTCCAGCTTCGCGTTGACAGTCTTAAACGTGGCATCCACAGTCGGCGACGCCGACGTGTACTGGGCGACGCTCATCTGCCCAGTCAGCGTGGTGCCGCCGGAGGTCACGGTAAATGGATTGGAGCGGATGTCCTGCGGCGTCATGTTGAGGTCGAGCGCCGGCACCTTGACCGCCGACGGAATGTCCTTGCCCGTCACTTCGAGATTATGGCCGTTCACCGTCCCGTTGAACGCAAGTTTGTCGGTGGGCCCTTGCGCGTGAACATTCGCCGTAAGTTTGCCCTTAATCTTCGCATTCGGACTGAACGCGACGCCAAATGCGGCGGCGAGTCGTGCTGCGTCCTCGATGGAAGCATTACTGGCCGACACATTGACATCCGCCACCGTGGTCGCGGCGTGCGTATTCAACGTGCCGGTGATGGCCAGCGGAGTCGAGCCTAGATTCACCTCACCCTTGCCGATCTGGATCACATCATTGTTGAGATCGTCGGTCACGTTGAAGTCGGCGGTGATCGGATATCCCACTTGCACGTTGTGGATGACCGCATCGTTGATCTTCAGCGAGCCCTTGGCCGACATCTTGCCGCCAGCGTTAGTCAGATCGGTCGAGCCCGAGAGCATGGCATCGGTGCCCTCAAGGGCGGCAGTGTTGAGGAACTTCTGCGCGCCCGCCAGCGAGACTTCATTCAATTTGAGCGTGCCGTCAAACGGAGTGCTCAACATCTGCGCCTGGTTGAGGGGTCCGCCCTTGCCGCTCAGCGAAAGCGTCTCCGCTCCCTTGCCGGGAACGTGCGCCGTCAGATCGATGGAGAACGGTTGGTTGGGAGCGTAGTCCTTCAGCGTCAGGTCGATGTGGTCGTACACCGCACGCGGCTGGTGCTTCTGGAAATCGGTAACCGCAACCTGGCCGTCGGCGATTTTGAGTTCATCGAGCGCAAACGCTCCACCCTCACTCGCCGCGGAAGCAGGCGCTTGCGCCGCAGGTTTCGACGGGGCCGGAGCTTGGGCTGGCGCAGGCGCTGCATTCGTCGCTGGAGCCGCCGGTGCCTGACCGAGGCTGGCGAAATTCCACACTCCGGCTTGGTCTTTGATCAACTCGATCTTGGGACGCTTCAGCGTCAGGCTCTGGATCGCAATCGTCTTGCTCAGGAGCGGAAACAGCTTCACGCTGATGTCCAATTCGCCGACATCCGCAAACGGAACGGTGCTGTGATACCGGGGATCCTCGCCGATGGTCACGTCTTGCGCCTGCACCCGCAGCGGAAAGACCGCCAGCGACATGGCTCCCAGCTTGACCGGTCGATTCAGCCGGTTCTGCAATTGGGCCTGGATCTGGTCATGGTACTGGTTAACGTCGATGAGATGCGGCAACAACAGCATCACCGCAACTAGAAGGACAACCACTGCAACGACGGCGATCACCAGCTTTCGCATACCTGCCTCCAAATTCCAGATTGACGGGGGGAAAGCGCTGAACCAAGTCTATGGAAAATCGTCTGCCGAAGATAGATGGCTATCCGCGTGCTGGGATGGGCGGTTCTGCATTGCTCGTCGCTTTCGGTGAGCAGTCGTTTCTTCTTCTTCTGGATGCTGGCAATGCAACGCAGTGCTGGCTTGCACATGAGTTAGCCTGGATAGCCTTCCGAAACTGATGAATACTCCACCTTCGCTACGATTCGGGAGGGCTCGCCTGCGCGCTTGAATCATGATGAACCTGAATAAAAAAACTGCGGGCAGGCGGTAGGTTCTACTCGGAGCAGTCGGAGCCTGTATCGATAAGTCCTTTGTTTTAAATGCAATCATTTGGCGCGCCACTGGCATTTGGAATGCCTGTATCTATAAGTAGTAAGCGGCAGGAGGTCCTCCGATGCCCTACCTACGTCTTTATGCGCGAGATTTACCAAACCAGCAGAAGCGTGTCATAGCTCAGAGCCTAATTGACATTACCCTACGTACTTTTCAGCTTGACGCTAGCCAGCGATACCAGACATCCGTCCAGTTCATTACCCCTGTGGGACCTGGAGATGACGATCTCCAGGCGGCGATTCCGCACGACGCTGATTTCACCCTGGAAGTGATTGGTCGGAATCTGACGGAAGAGCAGAAGAGTGCGTTTGCCGCGGAAGCCGCTGCCTTCCTCACACATATCGCACCGCTGAGACCGAGGAACCGAATTGCCCGTCTCCTGGGTATCAAGACGAGTTGGCGCAAACAGGTCGCGCTTCAATTCAACGAACTCAGCCCGGCGATTAGCGATCCATTCGTCGTTGATCCCGAGTATCGAGCGGCGTAAACGCGCCCTGCGGCGGATCATTTCTACGGCGGGAAGCACTAGTCTGGCGCTCGCCTTAGTGCGGACGCGGATTGTCATCATCACCACGCGAATTCGGATTCATGTGCAGCTATTACCAGCGCAACGCCAGCACTAAACCAGCATTCCGGCGAGTGTTTCAACTATCGGCATTAGTTATCTCGGGATCTCAGAACAGCGTTTCGGTCAAAGAAAGCACCGCTACGACGTGGCCGTCGAGGTCTCGTCTTCTTCGGCGTGGATGAGCCCAAACTTCTTCAGCTTGTAACGCAACGCGTCGCGGCTAATGTCGAGGAGACGGGCCGCATGGGTCTGGTTGCCGTTGGCTTGCGTCATCGCCATCTCAACCAGGGCGCGCTCGACCTCTTCGAGTGAAGTTCCGCCCTCGGGAATCGAAAGCCTGGGCAGGCTGCGTCCATCCGGCAACTGGACGGTGCCTCCGCCATTACCGCTGCTCGTTCCCGACGACATTTCGAATGCCGTGTACGACGCTTGCTGCTGGGCTACGGCAAATGGCATGTACGCCGGCCTCAGTACATTGCCCTCTTCCAGGATCATGGCCCGCTCCACAGCATTCTTCAATTCGCGCACGTTTCCCGGCCAGTCGTACTTAAGCAGAAGCTGTCGGGTGTCGTCCGTGATGCCTGAAACTGTTTTTCGAAACTTGCGGTTGTAGCGATCGATGAAAAACTCCACCAGTGGCAGGATGTCTTCCTTGCGCTCGCGCAGGGGCGGCAGAAAGATGGAGATAATTGCCAGGCGATAGTACAAGTCCTGGCGAAACGTGTTCTCCCGCACGGCTCGCTCCAGGTCGCGATTGGATGCGGCAATCACGCGCACGTCCACCTGCATGTCGCGGACCCCACCCACGCGGCGGATGACCTGGTCTTCGAGCACGCGCAGCAATTTGGCCTGCAGCAGGGGCGAGAGCTCTCCAATCTCGTCCAGGAAGAGCGTGCCCCCGTCGGCCATTTCGAACATGCCCTTCTTCATGGCCTTGGCGTCGGTGAACGCGCCGCGCTCATGGCCGAACAGTTCGGCTTCCATCAGGGTCTCTGGGATGGCCGAACAGTTGATCGCAACGAAGGGCTTCTCCTGGCGGCGGCTCTGGTAGTGAATCGCCTTGGCGATGAGGTCCTTGCCGGTGCCGCTCTCGCCTTGAATCAAAATGGTTGTGGCTTCGCTGGACGCGACCTTATTGACGAACCCTAGCAACTCGGCCATCTTCGCCGAAACGCCGATCACATTGTGATAGCCGGCGCGGCGGCGAACTTCACCGCGTAGCGACTCGACTTCCGTGCGCAGACGCGTGGTCTCGAGTGCATTCTTAACGGCGACCGCCAACTCGTCGAAGTCGAGTGGCTTGCCGACAAAGTCGTACGCCCCCAACTTAAGAGCAGTCTTGACGTCTTCCAACTGCGGGTCGGCGGTGATCATGATGATCGCGCGCGCGTCGCCGGCTTTCTTGATCTGTTCCAGGACGTCGATGCCGCTGGCGTCGGGCAGGCGCACGTCCAGCAGCACGAGGTCAGGAGACTCGTTGTGGGCCACGCGAAGCGCAGCCGCGCCGTTGTCAGCCTCCAGAACGCGATATCCCCACTCTTCGCACTTCTGCCTGAGAGACCAACGAACCAGCTTCTCGTCGTCTACGATGAGAACCTTTTCCGAAGGCATTGCGTATCACTAGCTTACTACGCTCCGGCACAAGAGGAACGGTTTGTGACTTCCACTTCTGGGGTAGAAACGGCACCACGAGCCACTAAACATGGTCTGGGGCGCTGTCCAACGACGGACACGGATTTCGCGTGACGGACGGCTCTTTGGCTGAGTTAAGCGCCAGTGGTGTCTATATTCAGTAACTTCCGATGGTGGTAAGAATGCAGCAGCTCACTTGGGGCCCGGCTCGCAGGAGTGACTTTTTATGGAATCGGTACTGCAGGACCTTCGCTTCACCATTCGTCAGCTGCTGAAGAACCGCAGCTTCACCCTGACGGCGATCCTCTCCCTCGCCTTGGGCATCGGAGCTACCACAGCCGTTTTCAGTGTGGTGTACGGCGTGCTTCTCGACCCCTATCCCTACAGAGACAACAACCGCATGGTGCACGTCCAGTTGCTCGACAAGAACGGCGCCATGATGGCTCTGCTGTACACCGACGGGCCGGGCTACAAGGCGGTCCTGCAGGCGAAGTCCGTGGAGGATGCCTTCCAGATGCGGAACTCTTCGGCCACCATCACCGGCGGTCAGTTGCCGGTGTCGGTCCAGTTGGGGCGATACAGTCCCAACCTGTTCACCTTCATGGGCGTCCCGCCGCTGCTGGGGCGCCAGTTCACCGGTGCCGACACTGCCAACGGGCAGACCACCAAGGTCGCGGTACTGAGCTACCTCTTCTGGAAGAAGCAGTACGGCGCCAGCCGCGACGTTCTGAGCAAGACCGTCGAACTCGATCACACACTCTACACCATCATCGGCGTGGCCGCGCCGCGATTCACCTGGGGCGACTCCGAAGTTTACGTGCCTGACGTTACCCAGTCCGATCCGCACGACTTCCCCATGGTCTTTATCCGCCTTAAGCCTGGGGTCACCCTGTCAGCGGCGCAGGCGGAACTGGAGCCACTAGTCAAGCAGTTAGTCCAGCAGGCCCCGAAGGACTATCCCCCCGTCGTCAACGTAAAGCTCGTGACCCTCAACGAACAGGTACTCGGGCAGTTTGCGGCGGCCTTGGTAATGCTGTTTGCCGCAGTGGCGCTACTTCTCGTCATTGGCTGCGCCAACGTGTCCATCCTTCTGCTGGCTCGGGGCACGGCGCGGATGCACGAGTTGGCGCTGCGGTCGTCGGTCGGGGCCTCGCGCTGGCGCATCATGCGCCAACTGTTGACCGAGTCGGTCTTGCTGGCGTTGCTGGGCGCAGCCGTTGGGATACTGGTGGCGTATCAGGGAGTCAGGGCGATCACCGCCACGCTGCCGTTCTACTCCTTCCCGCACGAGGCGGCAATTCATGTGAGCCTGCCCGTGCTGGTCTTCTCTGTGGTGGTTGCGGTGCTGACAGGCGTCTTGTTCGGCATGTCTCCAGCGCTGCAACTTTCGCGTCCCAACCTGAGTGAGTTGATCCAGGCAGGCGCCAGCCGCCATTCCGGTGGCGGAGCCAGCCGCAAGACCCATCGCTTGCTCATCATGGGACAGGTCGCGCTCACCATGGTGCTGCTGGCCATCGCCGGGGCAGCCACGCGGGCATTCCTGACGGCGTACCGCATGCCGCTGGGCTACGATGCCGACGTCGTAACCAGCGTCCAACTTTCCTTGCCAAAGAATTCTCATCCCACGTGGCAGGACCGCGCCAACAAGTTCGAGGCCGTAAGGCAGGCCGTTGCTAGTGCTCCAGGAGTGGAGCAAGCCAGTATTTCGACCACCTGGGTACCCCCCATGCAGGGATTCACCGACAAGGTCGAAATCGAGAGCAAGCCCGACTTGACCGGGATACAGGCTGGGCTCGTTCTGACCAGCCCGGAGACGTTCGCAACCCTTGGTGTGCCGGTGTTGCAGGGGCGCGTGTTCACTGAGTCAGAAATGATGCGTCCGGCTCATGTAGCGTTGGTGAACCAGACTTTTGTCCGCAAGTTCCTGGCAGGCACGGATCCCATCGGGCAGCATGTGCGGGCCCCCGGCTTGAAAGTGGACCGGCCGATGCTGGTGACCGCCGAGGGCAACGACGGCTGGTTCGAGATCATCGGCGTGGTTGAAGATGCCCTCAACAATGGAGGATTCGGAGACATGGGCAGTAACACAACCAAGGCCTCCGTCCAGCCTGCGTTCTATGTTCCCCATACCGTCGTTCTGCCGGACGGGATTTCGCTGCTGGTTCGCACCAAAGGCAGTCAGGCAGACGCGTTGCGGTCAGCCCAGCAACGGCTGCAGGCGCTCGATCCGGAGGTGGCGGTGACCGAGCAACATCCGCTGACTTGGTTTCTGGACACCATGTTCTGGGGACGCGAACGATTCATCGCCGGAGTCTTCGGCATCTTTTCTTTCTTGGGCCTGATACTGGCGGCCACCGGACTCTACAGCGTGGTGTCGTACTCCGTGAACCAGCGCAACCAGGAAGTGGGCATACGGATGGCCCTGGGCGCACAACGTTTCGACATTATTCGGCTGGTGTTGCAGTCGGTAGCCGCTACTGTGGGAATTGGTATTGCGCTGGGAACGGCAGCCAGCATCGGTTTGAGCAAGATCGTGGGCCACGTGGTGCAAAGCAGCTCCCGCGATCCGTTGACGCTGCTGGTGGTCATCGTGATCCTGGCGCTGATTTCGCTCTTCGCCTGTATCTGGCCGGCGCGTCGGGCGGCAACGCTTGACCCGATGAAGGCCTTGCGCACGGAATAGCGCGGATAGGCGGCTTCTGAATACGTGTGGCTAGTCACTGCCACCAGTTGACTGCACCTTGTTGCGTTACATTCGTACCAATCTGACTCTTGGGTCTGACTAGAGGCCCAGGAGTGCGATAGAATCTCCTGACCAAATTTTGGATTGGCTGCCGAACTTTCCGGTTCGCGGCCGCCGCGCCGCATCGTCACCCAATTTCAAAGGAGGCACCATGAGTGCTGCTGTATCCCCTATCCCCCCGGGCTATCACAGAATTACGCCCCACATCATCGTGAGCGATGCCAAGAAAGCCGCAGATTTCTATCAGAAAGCTTTCGGAGCCGAGGTTCGTGGCATGGCCTACACGCCAGACGGCAAAGTAATCCACGCCGAAGTCAAGATCGGCGACTCCATCCTGATGTTCAACGACGAAATTCAGGCCTACGGAGTGGTGGCGCCGACAACGACCAAGGCCAGCACTTGCGTCACGCTGCACATGTATGTGGAAGACGCCGACAAGGTATTCGCCTCTGCTTTAGCAGCCGGAGCGAAAGTCGTCATGCCTTTGCAGGACCAGTTCTGGGGCGATCGCTACGGAACCGTAGAAGATCCGTTCGGCCACCGTTGGTCGATTGCGACCCACATCAAAGACCAGAGCCCCGAGGAGATGAAAGCTGCGATGGACGAGGCCATGTCCAAGATGGCGGCGAGTCACTCGTAACCTCCCCACCGACGAAACCCACAGCGCTTAAAACCCCGGGACGCGCTCTGCGCGGGCGCGTCCCCGGGGTGAGCGAATGCGAACGCAGGAGCAAGTGCTCCGTGCTCCACGAAACTTAGCCCTTAGTAGCGCCTGCTCCGTGCATTTTCGCGCGCTCAATCAGCATCTGAACCTGGTCCTTCTGTTCGTAGTTGGGATTGGCTTTCAGCAACTGCTCCCACACCACGACTGCACCCGTGGGATCTTTCTTGCCCTGCCACATCACAATTCCTTGATTAAACATGGTCCCGGGATAGTTGGGCCGGATAGTCAGCGACTTGTCGAAATACGCTAGTGCCTTGTCCGCGTCTCCCGTATACCAGTACGCTGTTCCCAAATCTGTGAGGACGTCAGGATTCTTGGGGTCAATGGTCAGCGCCTTGCTGTAGTACTCAATGGCCTGAGGGTAGGCCTGACCGTCGTAGTACAGGTTCCCGAGTTGCCTCAGGCTATCGAAGTCCCTCGGATTGGCTTGCAGTTTGGCCAGCAACGGCTTGGCCGCCTCGGCCAGCATCTCAGGGGATGTTCCGCCCTGCTGTTGACTGCCGATGCCCGGCAGTTGTCCGGTGCCCATACCGGCTCCGCCACCCATTCCGGCGGGCGCCGTAGCCGCAGTGGTTGGTGCCGCGCCCGGCGCAACCGCTATTGGAGCCGAGCCGCGGGCAAAGTAGCCGACCGCGATTCCGATAATCAGCGTGATCACTGCCAGGGTGTACGCCTGTACGCTGGTGAAGCCCAGGTTTATGTTTGTTTTGCTGTCTTGCGCAGATTCAGGCATTGCCTACTCCTTCAAATGTGATTCTTTACAGTCAGTTTTCTTTTCCTGCTTCCACCATTTCGGACGATTCCAACTGGAACAGACGGTGGATGGCGACGGTCAGCATATCCTGCCCGGTGCGATCCGGAAGATCGCGCAATTCCCGCGCCAGTGAGCCCGAAATACGCTGCGTAATATGTGACGCGAGGGTGGTCAGTATCTGGTCCTGGTCGTCGGTGAAGGGCCCGTACTCCTTGCGAACGAATTCTACTTCCTGCTGGCAAAGCTCTTCGAGCCGGTGGCGCAAGGCTACCACTGTCGGTATGACCCGTTCCGCCATGAGCCGGCGGCGGAATCCCAATACTTCGTCGGCAACGATTTTGTTGGCCTCCTCGGCAGCGCCCCGCCTCTCATACATGTCCTTCTTCACTACCTTTTCCAGATCATCCATATCAAACAGGTGTATCCCATCAACCTCGCCCACCCGGGGGTCGATGTCGCGTGGTACGGAGATATCGATCATCACCATGGGTTTTTGGCGCCGCGCGCGAATAATTTGCTGGGCATCGTCGAGGCTAACGATGCTGTGCGGACACGAGGTGGAACACACTACGATATCGGCGGACTTCAGGTGGCCGAGCCGGTCGTCGCTCGAAACCGCCTTGGCGTTGAGTTTGAACGCGAGTTCTTCCGCCTTTTGCGGCGTCCGGCTCATCAGCTTCAGGCGGCTGGCGCCGGCGCTCCGCAGGCATTTAGCAGCCAGCTGACTCACCCTTCCCGCGCCGACTAACAGTACTTCGCAGCCGGATAGATCTCCCAGAACGCCCATCGCCAGCTCGACCGCGGCGTACGGGACCGTTATGTTGGAGTCGGCGATACTCGTTTCATTGCGAACGCGCGCGGATACCGCCAGCGCTTTCTGGATGATGCCGTCGAGGAAACGGCCGGAGGTGCCGGCTTTTTGTGCCTGGCGCAACGCTTCGCGCATATGAGCGGCGATTTCCGGCTCGCCCAGGACCATCGAGTCGAGCCCCGCTGCCACCTGGAAAACGTGGGTGAGCGCGACGTCGTCCATCAAACGGTAGAAGTGCGACCATTCGCACAACTTTAGTTGGTATTCGTGGGTCAGGAAGCGCAACACCGAGTTCGCCGCGGTGGGAACGTCATTCGCCCAGACGATGAACTCGGTGCGATTGCAGGTGGCCAGAACGACCACCTCATCGATGCCCTCGGCGCGCACTAGTTGGTACAGGGCCTCGTGGCGCCGGGGCTCGGCGATCCAGAACCGCTCTCGGATAGCCACCGGCGAAGTCCTAAAGTTCAGGCCAACTACTACCAAGGTCGGTTCCACGGTGGTCTCTCCGAAAAAAAGATTACACAAAGTAAAGGCACAACAAGTGCCAAACTCGCGGGGTTTATTAGAAATGTGCTAAGCCATTGGTAAAAAATGACTTAACTCAGTAGTAATGGGGCCTGGCACGAACGGGACGGTGTGAGCTTGCGGCATATCACCCGCCCTGCGCGTTTTTTCCCTCCCAACGAAGTGAAAACCGTAGTAGCCAAGTGCGGTTCACAGAGTTACAGTAAGGGCGCCGTCCCAGACGGTATTTTTTCTTCATGAACGACCCGCAACCCAATTGGGGCGAAGGAGATAAGCATGACTTTGGTAAAGAAGATCGCACTCGTAGGGCTGGCGTTAGCGCTGGCGGTTCCGATGATCGCCACGGCCCAGGCCACCGGAGCTGACACCTTCAAGGCTAAATGTGCCATGTGCCACGGTGCCGACGGCAGCGCCAGCACCGGCATGGGCAAGAGCATGGGACTCAAACCACTTGGAAGCGCGGAAGTGCAGAAGATGTCCGATGCCGACTTGGCCGCCCTCGTCACCAACGGCAAAGGCAAAATGCCAGCCTTCAAGGGCAAATTGACGGACGCCCAGATCACCGACGTGGTGAAGTTCGTCAAGACACTGAAGTAAACAAGACTGCGAGAAGCTATTTATGTTTGTCATCCCCTCCGGACGTTAGTCCGCGGGGGATTTGTTTTTCGGTCGTTATTTGCCCATCCGCCGACCGCTCGCCAAAACCTGATGACGGCTCTTCATCGCGCCGCACATTTTTGTTGCATTCCGCCTGCCGCTGTTCCACCTCCCGCCTGCGGAGTTATACTCGTGCTCATCGGTTCCTTGCGCCGATTGGATAGAGCCGCCGTGACTGCCAGGACAGTTCGCAAATCCGTAGCTAACAATTTCCGCCAGCGTCTAACTACAAAATTACTCCGCTCCAATTCATTCGTGGAGGCAAGATGAAAGACGACGACGCCCACCCGCGCGAAACAACTTTGGGCTTTTCGCGACGCGACTTCATAAAGATCTCGGCGGTCACCGCTGCGGTCCCGCTGGTTTTGGGGACCAAGGTGGTCGAAGCCGCCGGCGAAGAGGTCACCATACATGGGCCCGGCAAGGTGCCGGTCACACTCAACGTCAACGGCAAGAAGCTGAGCGCCGAACTCGAACCGCGTGTGACCCTGCTCGACGCGATGCGCGAACAGTTCGACCTCACCGGTGCCAAGCGCGTCTGCGATCGGGGCGCTTGCGGGGCCTGCACCGTTCTATTGGATGGCAAGCCTGTGTATGCCTGTTCGGTGCTTGCCATCGATGCCCAAGGCGCGAAGATCACCACCATCGAAGCCCTGGCCGAAGGCGATGCTTTAAGTCCGGTGATGCAGGCTTTCGTTGCGCACGACGCGCAACAGTGCGGCTTCTGCACTCCCGGATTTGTCGTCGCCACCACCCACTTTTTGCAGCAGCATCCGAAGCCGAGTGCCGAGGATATTCGTCACGGCCTGAGCGGTAACTACTGCCGTTGCGGTACGTATGACGGCATTCGCGCTGTGGCACTCGCCGGAGGTAAACAGTCATGAGCCAGTACAGTTGGCCCGATCCGGCTACCCGTCCGCTGCTGGGCAAGAGCATCTCGCGCGTCGATGGCCCAGCCAAGTCCTCGGGCAGAGCCAAGTACACGTATGACTACAATCCGCAGGGACTGCTGGCGGGCAACATTCTCCGCTGTCCCTACGCCCATGCCCGCATTACCAGCATCGACACCAGCGCGGCTGAGAAAATGCCGGGCGTAAAAGCGGTCGTGGTCATCCAGAAACCCGGCAGCGAAATTTTCTGGGCAGGCGACGAAGTAGTTGGTGTTGCAGCGGTCGATGAAGGCACTGCAGAAGACGCGATGCGCGCCATCAAGGTCGTGTACGAGGTGCTTCCGCACTTCGTCTCCGATGCCGAGCCGCCGAAGACGGTTGCCGCTGACACCGGGCCCGTCAGTTCCGACGACTTCCAGGACATGGAAGAGAACCAGGTGCCGGACGACGAGGTCATCGCAGCTATTCAAAAGCGCGGCGTCAGTTTCAAGCCCGAAGAAAAAGACTACGAGTCGATGAAGGGCATGGGCGTGGAGCCTGCTGTCATCGCGGCCCTCCGCAAAGCGAAATTCGTTCCCGCCGAAGCCAAGCAGAAATCGCCGTACAAGAAGACGGGATTGCAAACCACCGGCGCACCCGACAAGGCCTTCGCATCTGCGGCTGCAACCGTCGAGGGTGTTTACGGTGTGCCGTGTATCGTCCACTCGTGTCTGGAGACCCACGGGTCTGCCAGCGAATGGAATAGCGACAAAGAGCTAGTCGTCCACATCTCGACGCAAAACGTTTCGGGCATCGCGGCGCAAATGGCCGAACCGCTCAACGTTCCAGCCGGCAGCATCAACGTGTTGCAGCAAAACGTCGGCGGCGGATTCGGCAGCAAATTTTCTGCCGACCGCTGGGACATCAACACCGCGAATCTCTCGAAAGCCGCGGCCGGCAAGCCCGTCAAGAACATGCTCGACCGCCGTGCCGAATTCGAAGTCGCCGGTATGCGTCCTTCAGCCTATGCGCGCGTCAAGATAGCGGCAGACAAGGACGGCAAACTCGTCGCATGGGACTCGCGTTCTTGGGGAACCGGCGGCGTGGGCGGCGGCGGCACTCCACCTTTGCCGTACATCTTCGAGATTCCCAACCAGCGCAAGCAGAACACAGCCATCTCCACCAACCAGGGAAGCGCCCGTGCTTGGCGCGCGCCCAATCATCCTCAAGCGGCGCTCATCACCATGTCGGCGATCGAAGACCTTGCCGCCAAGCTGAAGATGGACCCGCTGGAGTTCATCAGCCGCAACCTGGAAATCGCCGGCCCCCGCGCCCAGACCTACCGCGAAGAGTTCGCCATCGCCGACGAAATGATGGGATGGAAGAAGAACTGGCACCAGCGCGGCGACAAAACTCCGGGCAATATCAAGCGCGGCATGGGACTCTCCATGCACACCTGGGGAGGCCGCGGCCACAACAGCGATTGCGACCTGACCATCCATCCCGATGGCTCGGTCGAAATCAAGATGGGCACGCAGGACCTGGGCACCGGCGCGCGCACCATCATCACTATCGTCGCCGCGGACACGCTCGGCATCCCGATGGAAAGAGTCAATCTGCTGTATGGCAACAATCGTTATCCCCAGTCGGGAGGCAGCGGCGGCAGCACAACCTCCGGCGGCGTGACGTCTTCGACGCGCCGCGCAGCCGTCGATGCGCGCGACGCACTCTTCGCCAAAGTCGCTCCGGCTCTGAAGGCGCAGCCTGAGGAACTTGAAGCTGTAGACGGAACCGTGCGCGTGAAGAGCGATACCAGCCGCAGCCTGCTGTGGAAAGAAGCCTGCGCCAAGATCGGCGCCGTGCCGCTCACGGTGCGTGGCAAGAATCCCGACAAGGAAAAGCCACCTGACCTCACCAACAGCGGCGTTGGCGGAGTGCAGATGGCCGACGTCTCGGTGGATATCGAAACTGGCATGGTGCGCGTGAACAAGATGGTCGCAGTCCAGGATTGCGGCTTGGTCGTTGACGTCAAGACAGCTTCGAGCCAGGTGTATGGTGCGCTCATCATGGGCATCAGCTACGCGCTCTATGAGGAGAAGATTCTCGATCCCGTTACCGGTCGCGTGCTGAATCCGAACCTGGAGTTCTACCGGCTCGCGGGACTGAGCGACATCGGCGAGCTGCAGGTGCACATGATGACCGGCAAAGGCTACGACGAGCGCGGCGTCATCGGTTTGGCGGAACCCCCGGTGGTTTCACCGGGAGCGTCCATCTCCAACGCCGTGGCCAATGCCATCGGAGTGCGCGTGCCCTTCCTGCCGCTCACCCCCGACCGCGTGCTCGAAGCGCTCGATGAGGCTGGAGGTTCGCATGGTTAGTCCGGTTTTGAAAGGGCACGGCTTTAGCCGTGTCGTACCAGTGCTCCTTTCTTCATCCCGAGCGGGCTTTAGCCCGCGAGGAGGCCTCCATGCAGGCATTTGAATACGCCAGCGCCAGCAAGAAAGAGCAGGTAGCCGCGTTGGTCGGCGAACAAGGCGCGATTCTCGCCGGCGGCACCGATTTGCTGGCGCTGATGAAAGACGACGTTGTCGCGCCCAAGCGACTGGTCAACGTGAAGCACATCGACGGACTGCGCGGCATCAACTATCAGCCCGGCAACGGCCTGCGCATCGGCGTCCTCACAACGATTGCCGAATTTGCCGAGGACGCGAACGTGCGCCAGCACTATCCCGTGCTGGCGGAAGCGGCCATCGAGGCCGCGAGTCCGCAGATTCGAAATGTAGCAACGATGGGCGGCAACATGTGCCAGCGTCCACGCTGCTGGTACTTCCGCAACGGCATGGGGTTGTTACCCAAGGCGCCCAACGGCAAGTCGATGGTGGTCGAGGGCGACAATCGCTACGCCGCCATTCTCGGCAATGACGGTCCAGCCTATTTCGTCAGCCCCTCGACCATCGCTCCCGTGCTGATTGCTTTTGGCGCGAAGATCCGCATCTATTCGGCGAAAGCTTCCGGCACCGGCGTACGCGAGTTGCCGCTGGAGAAGTTCTTCGTGATCCCCACCGCCGACGGACAGCGCGAGCACGACTTGAAGCCCGATGAGATGGTGATCGAGTTGATCGTGCCTCCTCCGTCACAGAGCTTAAAGGCCGCGAGCTACGAAGTGCGTCAGCGCGCGGCGTTCGACTGGCCGCTATCGATGGCGAGTGTCGCGCTCGAGATGGATGGCAACACCGTGAAGAGCGCGCGTGTGGTGCTTGGACACGTCGCGCCTATTCCGTGGATTTCGCCTGAAGCCGCGCAGACACTCGTTGGCAAAACCATCACCCCCGACACGGCGATGGCTGCAGCCAGTGCGGCTGTGGCACAAGCCAAGCCGCTCAGCCGCAACAAATACAAGATCACACTGACCAAGGCGGCGGTAAAACGCGCCATCCTCAACGCTGCCAGTGGTGGCGCCGGAGGTGCCGCATGAAGGCGCTCGGCAATCGCGCTCATCGACGCTTTGAAAGGGCACGCCTTCAGCCGTGCCGGCAAGTCCGTTTATTAAATCGATCCAAGTCGACTTTAGTCGACGATAGATGTGCCGTGGTCGTCCGCAATACCACCGCGCCCGCCGGAGGTGCTGCATGATGCTGATGCCCGATCAAGAGCGTTTCGATACCACCTGCGAAACTCTTTGCACGGCCCTGCGCTGGAAGCAGCAATTCATCGGCGTGGACCACGACCCCACGGTGCCTCCGACGAACGATGGCTTGTTCTGGTGCATCCATACCCAGACCTGCATCGGCCCCGACGGCCAGTTGGCCGAGCCTGGCACCTGCTCCTCCACCGATCGCAAGTGCCACGGAACGGGGAAGTGCGGGTGAGTTATTGAGTATCTGACTGGCCGCAGCTCGGTGCGCGGGGATAGGGAGTGACATGGCGATTTCTCGGAGGTAATCCGGGAAGCCCGCCGCGCCATCGCCCCAAAGCCTGCCTGCGGAGCGCTGTCGATACGGCACCACGGATTTCATGCAATTTATCGGCAAGGCGTCATCTTAGGCTCCTTGGAATCGTGATACTCCCCGTCCTTGCCCAGGTACTGCCAATTGGCTTCGTAGCAGCCCACTTTTCGATACCGCCCTTCGTGAAACCTGTATAGAGACAACCCTTGTTCAGTCGCGGAACCATGTATTCCCAATACCAAGTCTGCAAATCCACTAGTGCCGGTCGGCTGAACGGTGAAATTCTGCACACTCCCTCTGCTCAGCAATAGCCTGTATCCACCCAGAGTCTTTTGGAAAATCCAGAAGGCACAGTTGCCAGTCGGACTGCACAGGTCAAGACCAGAGGCCTGACAGATAAGCTCTGGGACACCATCACTGTTCAGGTCTACGGGCCTTACCCTCGTTTGCAATGCACGTTCCTTTGGATTCGCAGAGTTCTTAAAATAAGGCAGCAAAGAGTCGAGGAGCATCGCTCGGTCATTCGCGCTGATATCGTTCGACGTGGCGACAGTCTCCATACCAGTCAACGACTGAGTGTCTCGCCAATTCCACTGAAAAGCTAGGGTTTGTTTGGCTGCCGTGGCTTGTCCATGGCATATCGCACTGAAAAGGAGGAACGCTGAAACACAGGCCGATTTCACACCCATACTTTACGTCGAATCGCTCCACGTTGCACCGTACCTGGCGTAAACAGGCCATCTCGTAACCAATCCCGAAAGCGCAGCGGCCTTGGCAGGTGGCCGGTATTTGCCAACCTCCGGCAATGTGGCGCTTCGTTTGCCGGGTGCCCGAAAGCCCATCGTGAGCTTGTCGAAAGATTCGCGCCCTTCCTCTCGGCGACCAGCCGGGAATAAGGCCCGGCAGGGCCGCCGTATCAAAGCCCAGTGCTTCAGAGGCTGTTACGAAACTCGGTAACTGGTGAAAGAAGAGATGGGAAGATGTGGGGCGAGGGTAGTAAGTTAGCGGACATGGCCTACCTGACAGGAGAAGCGCGGGAGCAGGTGACGATGTTTCCGGTGACGTTGGACGAGTTCATTCCAGAAGATCATGTATGCCGGGTGATCGAGGGGTTTGTGAACCGGCTGGAGATGGGGAAGCTGGGATTCGTGCGCAGCGAGCCGGCGGAGACGGGGCGACCGGGCTACGATCCGCGCGATCTGCTGAAGCTGTATTTGTACGGGTACATGAACCAGCTGCGCTCGTCGCGGCGGCTGGAGGCGGAGTGCGTGCGCAACGTGGAAGTAATGTGGCTGCTGGGGCGGCTGCGTCCGGACTACAAGTCGATTGCCGAGTTTCGGCGGATGCATTGCGAGGCGGTGAAGGAAGCGGGGGCGGAGTTGGTGAGGCTGGCGCGAGAGGTGGGGCTGGTGCGCGGAGAGTGGGTAGCGATTGACGGCTCGAAGTTTCGTGCGGTGAGCAGCGCGGCGCGGGTGAAAGAGCGGGACGCGGTGCAGCGCTATCTGGACGAGATGGAGGCGGCCGACGCGCAGGAAGATGTGGTGATCGATCACAGCGCGGTGCAAGCGGCGCTGGAGAAGCTGAAGAACGATCCCGAACCAGAGGCACGGTTTATGCGCACGACGGAGGGCAAGCGTCCGGCGTACAACGTGCAGACGGCGGTGGACGCGGAGTGCGGCATCATCGTAGCGCAGGCAGTGACGACGGAGAGCAACGATGCGCGCAGTCTGCAGCCCATGGCGGAAGCGGCCAAGCAGGCGGTGGGCTCGCCGGAGTCGCTGCAGGTGGTGGCCGATGCGGGCTACGCGAACGGAGAACAGGCAGCGGCGTGCGAAGCCCAAGGGATCGCGCCGCATGTGCCGGCCCATCGTAGCGTAAATAATCAAGGCGACGGTACGCTGTTCGTCCGCAGCGAGTTTCATTATGACGAGGCCAGTGACACGATGGTCTGTCCGACAGGCCAGCGGTTGCGGCGGCAACAAGTGCAGGCCGCGCGACGGCAGGTGGTGTATGCGGGCGAGGCGGCGGTGTGTGGAGTTTGTCCGTTGCGCGCGCGTTGCACCACAGCGGCGCGACGGGTGGTGAAGCGGCATATGTATGAAGGCGCGCTCGAACGCATGCAGCAGCGGGCTACGGCAGAGGCGATGCGCTTGCGACGCTGTGTGGTGGAGCGTCCCTTTGCGGAGTTGAAGTACCGCATCTTCGGACATCCGCGCTTTCTGCTACGCGGAGCCGGCGGCGCGCAGACAGAAATCAGCCTCGCCACCATGGCCTACAACTTGAAACGCATGCTAAAGGTCCTGGGAGGCGCCAGTTTGCGGGTTGTCCTAGTCCGCTAAGTGGGGCCGCGCAAGCAACAATACGTGCCCCATCGCCGTAAAGAAAACGCAGCGCAAAAAACATCACTGAACGGACAAGACGTCGGCAGTTTCGTAACAGACTCTTCAGCACTGGGGGAGAGTTTCCCAATCCCAGAGTCCCGGAGTCCGCGTTGCGGACGAAGGGACGGCATACGAAAACCCGCACCGCCGGAGGCCACATCTCCTGCTTATAGCAAACGTGAGGCTTCCTCCGCCCGCTTGGCGATGGTTACTTTCGTTTTTTCCTAATGCTGATTTCTCTGGCGCTTCCTTCTCGCACCCGCTACAAACAGTTCAGGGACTAGGCAGCGCCGAGCCTTGCCCGTCCGCGGCCAGTCCGCAGACAGCGTCTCGCTCTTTGACAAATTCCCGGAATCCTCCCCAATAGGTGGCAGGCGGCCTCTTCATCCCGAGAGAGCGTTATAGTGATGTGGTGATATAGTTATGTATATCAGTCAACAATATTTGCTTTGATTAAACTAACTATATAATTATAATAGATATATAACGTGTGACATAGTGTTCTAGTTATGTATAACGAGTTTTTATTTTGAAAATTTACTGGTTGCAAGAATCAAACTTCCAGCTACCGCGTATACTCCCGAATCATCTCCGCTACATCGGGATACTGCGCCATCAAATCATCGCGCACTCCAGTCTCATAGTCGGCATAGTCAAAACCCGGAGACATGGTCGTCCCCAGCAGCGCCCATCTGCCATCGGCCGCCAGCCTGCATCCCTGCCACACGTTGCCGCGCACCACCACCTGCGGTTCGTGACCGCTTGCCAGATCGGCGCCGAGTGTCACCGTCTGCGAGGAGCCGTCAGGATGCAGTTGCAGCATGACCACCGGATCTCCCATGTAGAAATGGAAGACCTCGGTCCCGGGCAGCCGGTGCAGGGTGGAAAACGACTCAGGCGTGACCATGTAGTAGATCGCCGTTCCGATCGATCGCGAGCCGCGAGTGCCTTCCGGCAGATACTCCGATGCGACCTGCCAGCGGGAGCGATAGGTTTCGCGGAAGAAGCCGCCTTCCAACTCCAGCGGCGTCAGTTGCAGCAGTCGTTTAACCTCTTCGGCGGTCATAATCGCATCAGCGTAGCACCAAAATGCAGTGGCCGGGGCTCGATCACCGCACAACTAGACAGCCCCGCACTGTCCGCCACCGGACAACCCCTTCTGCTTTTGGACGCCCCGCCGTTCACGCCGCGATCACATCGAATCGTATCCATCGCCATCGCAATTACTTACACGGACGCGCAGTTTGGCATGCAACGTGTAGTTACTTCTTCAGACATTGCAGAATTTAGCCTTGGGAACAAAAAAAGTTCACTAACCATAGCCAAGTTCTCACGTCTTATGACCAGCGAGGAGGCAGTATGGAGCGTCGATATCTCATAGCGACCCTGGCCCTGGTGGCAACCTTTGCCATTTTCTCCCGTGAATTCCGCTCGGGACACCTGGCCAACCTCCCCTGTACGCGCGCGGAACTGAAGGCCGATTTGGCGTGCGCCAAGCAATACCTGGTCGATCAAGTCGACGCCAAGGTCCACCCGTTCGTCTCACGCGGCATTCCTGAAGAGCAGCAAATGGTGGCGGAGCTGAATCTGCCGGTGCTGGTCGCAGCCAACGAACAGGCTGCCGAAGTGCAGGCACAGATCGCGCAGCAGATGGCTGAAAAGCAATGCGACGCTGCCACGCGCGCACAAGAGCAGGCACTCCGGGCGCAGGAGATTGGCCTCCGCGAACAAGAGAGAAGTCTTCATGCCGCGGAACGTGCCCAGGAGAGGGCCGCAGAAATCAGCGCCCGGGTTCAAGAACGGGCGCAGGAAATGAATGAGCGTGCTGCCATGCGGGCGCAGGAAATCACCGCTCGTGCCATGGAACAGGCCCAGGGGGCCTTCGAAAAGTCGCAATGGAAAGTGCAAAAGTCACAATGGAAGATGGCGCTACCCAACACGCCACCCGTGCCCAACGCTCCCATTGCGCCATTGCCGATTGATTTTCAGGTAAGCATGCCAGCCGATTTCGATCAGCAGATCCACGCTGCGGTGGAAAGCCGCGTTGCAGTGAAATGCGTTCGCGCGCAAGCCGCCGCCCAGCAATACCGGACCGTCATGATTCGGCGGGCGAACGACAACATGCAGAACAACGTGCACGTAGTAGTGTCGACCCAGGATGTCTCGGGATTGACTGCGCTCACCCAGAGCCCGGCGTCACAGAACGCGATGCATAAGTTGGGACGCGACATTCAGCGTTTCGAAGACCATGTCACGCGCACCATCGATCGCGCCTTCGCCGCACTCTAGCCCTCCCCCAGGGACGATCATCACGCTAGGGTTCTCAACCCCGCAGCATTTTCTATTTGCACCGGCTTGACCTTCGCCACCCTTCGAGCAGCGTCTCCGCCCAAGGTGTACACTCCCCACCGTCGCATTCTTTTTACTTTTCAGGTGAGCCATGAGCACCAGCGCAATCGTCACAGCGGTACGCGAAGCGGCGGATAAATTTCCAGATAAGGTCGCCTTAATAGCGGGCGAGCAGCAGGTCAGCTATTCCGAGTTGATACGACGCGCGCAGTCAGCCGGTGCGCATATTGCGCAACACGCTGCTGGCGAGAACGTCGGAATCTTCCTGCCCAACTCGCTCGACTTTCCGCCGTACTTTGTGGGGGCGTTATGGGCGGGAAAGACGGTAGCTGTGCTCCCAACCCTGGCGCCGGCTCCGTTACTGAAATTAATGTTTGCTGAGGCGCGACTGACCACCATCTTTACTTCCGCCGATCTTGCCCCCAAACTTGTCGAGGCTGGAGTGCCGCACGCTGTCATCGATAACAGCTATCCCACAATGTCAGACTTCGCCCCCCAGCCGCGCAACCACGAGGCGGCCGTGCTGCTTTACACCTCCGGCACCACAGGACGCCCCAAGACCGTGTCGTTGAGCGAGTCCAACATCATCTCCAATGCCGAGGGATGCCGCCGGGCGACGGGCTTCGACGATCGCCAGGTGATGCTGGCCATCCTGCCGCTGTTTCACGCCTACGGACTGACCGTGACCATCCTGCTGCCGCTGATGAGCGGCTCGACCCTGGTGATCTGCGAGCGCTTCGTGCCGCGCACCGTGCTCAACCTGATTGAGCGCCATCGCGTGACCACCGTCGTCGCCGTGCCCAGCCAATATCGCGTGCTGGCGATGGACCCCACGCCCTGCGACGCCAGTTCGTTGTGGCTGTGCATCGCCGGTGCCGAACGCCTGCCCGACACCACCGAGCGCGAGTTCACCAGCCGCTTTGGACACGCTGTGCTCCCGGGATACGGAGCCACGGAAGTCTCGCCCGTAGTTTCGCTCAACGTACCCGAGACGAACCGTCCTGCCAGCGTGGGGAAGCCGCTGCCCGGATCCACGGTGACCATTCGCAACGACGACGGCACGGTGTGCCCAGTCGGCGAAGTTGGCGAAATTTGTGTTGAGGGCCCGAGCGTCATGCTGGGTTACCTCAACGATCCCGAAGGCACGGCGCGCAAGATCCGCAACCGCGTGCTCTACACCGGAGACAAAGGATTCTTCGACGCCGACGGTTATCTCTATATCTCCGGCCGCGCCGACGATATGGTGAAGGTCGCCGGCGAGAAAATTTATCCGGTGGAGATCGAAAACGCGCTAGAGCGTATCGAGGGAGTCGAAGAGGTGGCGGTCGTGGCGCTGCCCGATGCGCGCGGCGGAGTTCGCCTGCACGCCTTCGTACAGCGCAAGCCGGGAGCGGTGCTCGACGAGACCGGCCTGCGCCTGGCTTGCCGCGAGGTGTTGGAGCCGTATAAGATTCCGCGCACCTTCACTTTTGTGGACAGTCTGCCCCGTACCATGACGGGAAAGACGGACAAGCGTACACTTGCCACTTCGGCCGCCGAGTAGAGGGATTCGCATGAAGCCTGTCGAGACGCCTGCTTGTCCGCGCTGCAACAGCAGCGGCGACGTAAAGAAGATCGCCTATGGACTTTTGCCGCCCGACCAGTGTATCGAAACCAATCAAGACGGCTATGTGCTGAGCGGGCGCTGTATCCGCCCCGACTGTGCGGACTGGTATTGCTCGGTTTGCGCTGAAAGTTTTGGCGCTTGGCGCGAATTTTGGGGCGATGCACTAACCGACTTGATCCAGTAGCGCCTGCCCAATTCCGTACACTCCGTCTCGCCATTGGACATCCAGCGCGAAACTCCCCGACGCTCAGTCCGCGCAACCTGCTCCGCATCAGTGACATCCGCACCGTCCTTTCTGGCACGGCAACTGCTCTCATCACCGGCGAGGTTCCATGAGAGCACGGGGGTAACTATGGCCAGCAAAGAGCGCACACGCCAGTTGGTTTCGGGTCCATTTGGGCCGGACGATTTCCAGCAGCGGCTCGCCGAGGGATGGAAGCCGGTCGCCATTGAATGGGAGCGGGAGATCCCGGTCGAAACCACCGCGCAGACCAGCCCCGCCCCGGAAGTTCCATTCGGCCTGCAGGTTGCGGTTGACTGCTCGCACCTGGAGGAGAATCCCACGGAGCGCGAGGTTCTGTTCCAGATCATGGAGCTGACCATCCAGGACGGCCCCTATTCGGGCATCGCCGACGAACTGAACCGCCGCGGCTTCCGTACCCGCCAGGGTAAACGCTGGACGCCGGTGTCGGTGTTCCAGATGTTGCCTCGCCTGATCGAGGCCGGCCCGGGCATCCTTAACAGCGAGGAATGGCGCGATCGGCGCCGGAACCTAAAGATCAGCGGGTCATGAAGTTCGCATCACCTGAGAACTCTATCTATCCTTCAACCATTCCGAAAAAGGAGCGAAATGCTACCAGCTAAAGGGGATTTACGATACAAACAAACGCACCTTCTGCTCGCCTTAGTTCTCGCGGCGATGGCCTTCTCGACGCCTTCGCCCGCCAATGCACAATCGGCTAATGCGTCCGATGCGCTGTTCAAGACAGTACAGGGTCTGGACACGCAGTTATTCGATGCCTACAACCACTGCGACCTGGCGACCTTGTCGGCCCTGGTTTCCGAAGACCTGGAGTTCTACCACGACAAGACGGGCCTGGCCATCGGCCGACAGGTGTTTATCGACGCTATCAAGAACAACATCTGTGGCAAGGTTTCACGGGAACTCGTGCCCGGAACGCTGCAGGTCTATCCCCTGAACCACTATGGTGCGGTCGAGATTGGAACCCATCGGTTCCGCCACCCCGGAAACGCTGATGACGTGGGGGAAGCGAAATTCGTACAAATCTGGCGAAACCAAGACGGGAAGTGGACGGTCACCCGAGTCATCAGCTACGACCACGAACCACTGGCGAAAAAGTGAGAGACGTGTGCCCCACACAAGGTGCCTTTGCTTGTGAGGGTCTTTTGCGGATTCCGCGTACCCATCCTTCGCGCCGATATCTGTCAAAGCGTTTGAACTGAACTGGCCGACCTTCGTCTGTTCCGTCACCCGTCCGTCCTTCAACAAAATGCCCAGACCGTGACCAAGCTCACAGACGTCTCCGATTCGCGCCGGTTACAGTGAATCATTGTTAGTTCACTGAAGGGCTTTATACATGGCTACTACTGTTTCCCCGACGACCGCGAGGGTTTTGAACTCTCAGCTGGCGCAAAAGATCATGAGCGCCGACGAGGCTGCCGCACTGATTCACTCCGGTGATCAAGTCGGCATGAGCGGCTTTACCGGCTCCGGCTATCCCAAGGCGGTTCCGATCGAACTGGCCCGCCGCATTGCGGACGCGAACTTCCGCGGCCAGAAGTTTCAGGTCAGCGTGTTTACCGGGGCATCCACCGGCCCTGAGCTCGATGGTGCCCTCGCCATGGCGGGCGGCATTCATCTCCGCCTTCCGTATCAATCCGATCCCGAAACCCGCAAGCGCATCAACGCTGGCGAAATGGACTACATGGACATTCATCTCAGCCATGTGGCCCAGTTCGTCGAATATGGATTCCTCGGCAAGCTGGATGTTGCGCTGATTGAAGTCACGGCCGTGCTGGAGGATGGGCGGCTGGTGCCCAGTTCTTCCATCGGCAACAACAAGACCTGGATCGACCAGGCCGAGCGCGTGATTCTCGAGGTCAACTCCTGGCAGCCGGCAGCGTTGGAGGGCATGCATGACATCTATTACGGTCTGCAGCCTCCACCCAATCGTGGGCCGATTCCACTGGTAAGTACCGGACAGCGCATCGGCACGCCTTACCTCGAAGTTTCGCCGGAGAAGGTCGTCGCCATCGTTCTCACCGACTCTCCCGACCGCAACAGCGCATTCAAAGCGCCTGATTTGGCATCGAAGCAAATCGCCGGACACATTCTGGAGTTCCTTGCTTGGGAAGTGCAGAAGGGCCGCATGCCCGCCAATCTTCTGCCCCTGCAGTCCGGCGTGGGCAACATTGCCAACGCAGTCCTGTTTGGGCTCGAGGAAGGCCCCTTCGAAGGGCTGACTTCCTACACCGAAGTCATTCAAGACGGCATGATCCGTCTCCTGAAGTCAGGTAAGGTAACCTGCGCGTCGGCCACGGCATTCTCGCTCAGTCCCGAGATGCTGACCGAAGTCAATGCCGATATGGCCACATACCGTGACCGCATCGTCCTGCGCCCGCAGGAAATCTCCAATCATCCCGAGATTATTCGCCGCCTCGGCGTGATCGCCATGAATGGCATGATCGAGGCCGACATCTACGGCAACGTCAACTCCACTCACGTCATGGGGTCGCGCATTCAGAACGGCATCGGAGGCTCGGGCGACTTCGCCCGCAATGGATACCTCTCGATCTTCATGGCGCCTTCGACTGCGCAGAAGGGAACCATCTCGACCATCGTTCCCATGGTCTCGCACGTGGATCACACCGAGCATGACGTTCAGGTCATTGTCACGGAGCACGGGCTGGCCGATTTGCGCGGACTCTCGCCGCGGCAGCGCGCGCACCTCATCATCGAGAAGTGCTCGAGCCCGGACTACAAGCCTCTGCTGCTCGACTATCTCAATCGCTCCGAGCGGCTATCGTACGGCAAACACACGCCGCACCTGTTGACAGAATCTCTTGGCTGGCACAACCGCTATTTGCGCACTGGAAAGATGCGCCCAGGGGAAGAGAACTAAAGAGGTATCACGAGGTAAGAACTAAGCTGGGTACCCCAGGTTCGCGTCGATCTTTTCGACGTTAACCTGGGTCTTCGAGCACCGCTGCGGACTAACTGCTCTACCTGCCTGTCATCACGAGCCCGCGGTGGCGGGCGAGGGATCTGCTTTTTGCCGACGCCCCGTACAGACTGCGCCATGCAATTTGCGGCGCACTTGCCGCACTGGTAAACTTGTCTGTCTGCCCGAACAATCACACGGGCCATTCCTTCCAGCCATGTCGAACACATTTCCTGAAATCGCAATCGTCAACGGCGCACGCACGCCCATGGGTCGCTACTGTGGGAAGCTGCGCGACTTCTCCGCACAGGAACTCGCTGCCATCGCCTCGGTCGAGGCCATCAAGCGCTCGGGGGTCGAGCCCGCCGAGATCGATCACTGCGTGATGGGCAACGCCCAGCAGACCTCGTCGGACGCGATCTACGGGGCGCGTCACGTGGCGCTGAAGGCGGGAGTGCCCATTGAAGTTCCCGCCATCACCCTCAACCGGCTCTGCGGATCAGGCATGCAGTCGGTGGTGACCGCCGCGCAAATGATCCAGCTCGGCGAATCGAAGTGTGTGCTCGCCGGCGGCATGGAAGCCATGTCGCAGGCCCCGCACGTCATTCGCGGCATGCGCTGGGGCGTGGGCTTTGGCGAAGGCAAGCTGGAAGACTCGCTCTTCGTGGCACTCACCGACAGCTACTGCAACATGCCCATGGCCGTGACTGCCGAGGCCTATGCCGAACAGCAGTCGGTCACCCGCGAGATGCAGGACGAATACGCCCTATGCTCGCAAAAGCGCGCCGACGCCGCCTACAAAGCGGGCCGCATCCAGGAAGAACTCACGCCGGTAGCGTTGCGCAATCGCAGAGGCGAGCCCACGGGCGAGATGTTTACCGAGGACGACCATCGGCGTCCCGAGACTACGACCGAGAGCCTGGCCAAGCTGAAGCCGTCGTTCGGCAAGAACGGCACCGTCACCGCAGGCAATGCCAGTGGAATCGTCGATGGCGGCGCGGCAGTCGTCGTAATGGAACTGGACGATGCCGTGAAGCGCAACCTCAATCCCCTGGGACGAATTGTGAGTTGGGGAATCGCGGGCGTCGATCCGAAGCTCATGGGCTCGGGGCCGGTTCCGGCAACGCGCATGGCGTTGAAAAAGGCTGGTCTGACGTTGTCAGACATCGACCTGATCGAGCTGAACGAGGCGTTCGCCGCGCAGTGCCTCGCAGTGATGAAAGAACTCGGCCTTGATCCGGCCAAGACCAACGTCAACGGCGGCGCCATTGCGCTGGGGCATCCACTGGGTGCGACCGGCACGCGACTGCTGATCACGCTGCTCTATGAGTTGCGGCGGCGCAAGGCGCGCTACGGGCTATCGACGGCATGCATCGGCGGCGGCCAGGGCATCGCCGTGATTGTCGAGAATTTGCAGAGGTAGCAACCGACGAAGCGGTGGCGCGCTCAAAGCACCTGATTTGAAATTGTTCTGATCCGACAACAGACGAGGTCCAAGTTATGACACCCGAAGAACGTCCCCTGTATGAAATCGTCGAAAAGTTGGAGGCTGCCTGGAACCGAGGTGACAGCGTGGCGTGGACCGAGTTGTTTGCCGATGACGCCGACTTCATTCATGTGCTGGGCGGCCACTTCCACGGAAAGACCGATATTGAGCACGGCCACCGCACAATCTTCGACACCATTTACAAAGGCAGCCGTAACAGTTTCGAGGTGGAAGGCGTCCGCTTCGTGCGTCCGGATGTGGCGGTCGTGTTTATCTTCGCCAACCTCACGTGGTACCTGAACGGCGCCGAGCAGCATATCCAGGCGCGCCCTACGCTGGTGGCGGAGCGGGACCCAGACGGAAGTTGGAAGATCGTGGTGTTTCAGAACACCTTGGTGACCACCGATGCGGTGCCGACACTGGCGGATACACTGGCGCAAGCGCACCCAATAAAAGGCAATCCGCCGGTGAAATGATTCGCAAATACCAATTACCAATTACTAATTGCTAATTACGAGGGTCCTCATGGAAATCAAGAAAGTTGGCGTACTGGGTTGTGGGCTCATGGGTTCGGGCATCGCGCAGGTCGCAGCCTCAGCGGGTTGCGACGTTGTAGTGCTGGAGCAGGACCAGAAGTTTCTCGACAAGGGTTTCGCGGGCATCGACAAGTCGCTCGGGCGGTTGGTGGAGCGCGGCATCGAAAAGGGCGGCATCACCGCTGAACAGAAGGCGGCGGCGCAGTCGCGGCTCAAGGGTACCACCAACATTCAGGACCTGGCGGATTGCGACATCGTGATCGAGGCCATCATCGAAAACCTCGACGAGAAGCGCAAGACGTACGCGCAACTCGATTCCATAGTTAAGAAAGACTGCATCTTTGCCAGTAATACTTCGTCCATCTGCATCACTGAAATGATGACGGCCACCAAGCGCCCCGAGCGCTTCATCGGGCTGCACTTCTTCAATCCCGTCCCCATGATGAAGCTGGTCGAGGTGGTGAGAACCATTGCCACCGCGCCCGACGTTTATGAGGCCGCTGTCGAGTTCGGCAAAAAGCTGGGCAAGGTCCCGGTGCGCACCAGCGACAAGCCGGGATTCATCGTCAACCGCCTGCTGGTGCCGTATCTGCTCGATGCCATCCGCGCCTATGAAGAGGGTGTGGGCTCGATCCCCGACATCGACGAGGCCATGAAGCTGGGTTGCGGCCACCCCATGGGCCCGTTCACGCTGCTCGATTTCGTCGGCCTCGACACCACCTACTACATCACTCACGTCATGTACGACGAGTTCAAGGAGCGGCGATTCGCGTCGCCTCCGCTGCTGAAACGGCTGGTGCTGGCTGGATGGTATGGACGCAAATCGGGAAAAGGATTCTACGATTACACCGACCCGAAAAACCCCGTGCCGGGGAAGTTCGTGTAGTTGAAAGATCAATTCGAGTCACCAATTGCTAATGACCAATTACCAGCTAGTCGATAATTGCTAATCGCCGAGGGCTTTATGACCGACTTCCAGAATCTCCATCTTGAAACCAAGAACCACATTGCCTACATCACTATCGACCGTCCCAAGGTGCTCAATGCGCTGAACATGCTCACTATGGACGAGCTGCGGCAGGCCTTCGCATCCGTGAAAGA
>DATBZX010000028.1:0-2179 GCA_036512955.1 Terriglobales bacterium | reverse complement strand
ACAGCGGTTTTCAAGACCGCTCAGGTTCGTCAGTCGAAGTTTTCGTCTCGACCGACAACTCTCTAGCTTTCATCAGTTTACAGCCTGTGCGACTTCGGCTTCGCTCGACGCGGTTGCATGCTGGTTGCATACGGCCGATTCGAGCGCGTCCATCGCCGCTTGGCTGCGGCTGTCGAGCCCGTCATTCTTGATGTATGCCGAACGCGTGACCGACACATCAGAGTGGCGGAGGATTACTTGGATCACCGTATCTGCGATTCCCAGCTCGTGCAGATTCGTGGCCAGTCCACGCCGAAACGCGTGCAGGCCATACCAAGGTATCCCTGCTTTGAGCACAGTCGGACGGATCACCTCGCTAACAACATAGTCGAGATTTCCGGGGTCTTCCCGGAACGTCTCAAAGATGTACGTCTTCGGTGAAGCCGTTGCAAGGTGCTCGTTCAGGATAGCCGCAGCAGTTGGAATCACGGGGACGGCACCATCGCCTCGCTTACCCTTCGGCTTGTCGATGTGACCGCGCCACGCTGCTCGCTGAACCTTCATGGAAACCCCGTCGTAATCGCCAGGACGAAGGGCGCTAATTTCACCCTTGCGGAGCCCGACGAACCCCGCGACGGCAACGATTGCCTTTGCCGGTTGCGGCAGGATCTCGATCATCTTCAGGATCTGGCCGAGACTGTAAGCGTGGGTTTTGCCTGCCCCCCGCGCTTTCGGAATGCAAGCGTCCTTGACGGGATTCGTACCGTTCAACACTCCAGTGCGAATCGCGTACCGAAACACGCCACTGAGGAGATGTTTGACGTGTTTCAGTGTGGTGCTGCACAAGTCATATTTCTTCACCAGCACGTTCAGGAGGTGCTCACAGTCGACAGTACGAAAATCCCGCACCGGCATTTCAATCCGATCCTTCAGATACCGCGACCACATCTTCTCGTAACCGTCCACGGTTGAGGGACTCTTCTGGTCGGTTATATACGGCAAGTATTTCTTGTCCCAGAACTCCTCGACGGACAAGCTGCTTTCCGCTGAGACCTTACCGTTGTTGTAGGGCGCCAGAAATTCATCAGCCAAAGTGCGGACAGCCTTCTTCGACCGGTAAGCGCCCTTGTTGTCAGCCAGCTTGCGGCACCGTTGAACCATCTCAACCGTGCCGTCAGCCTGGACCTCGCTCTCGTAGTACCGCAGGAACCACGATGCACCTTTGAGGAACACGTATCCTCGCTGGTGCCGACGGACTTCTTTCATTGGATCGTCTCCTTCCTCGAAGTCCGCCCACCCTTGTTGTTCGGGACGATGATACGCCTCCGCAGCCAGGCTTCCAGCTCTGGACTGCCCCACAGGAACCGCACGTACTTGCCGAACTGCGCGTGCGGCAGCGGGTCTTCGGCGCGGGAGCGAACCTGGTCGCGAACCCAGCTCTCCGGCAGGTTGAGGCGCTCGGCGAGCTGCTTGGAGTCCAGAGGTTCGTAGCGAAAGATCTCCGGGAATTCGTTGTGGGGGGCCGCATCGGTTTCGCCTGCGATCCGGGTTGCTGGCGTGACCGCATGATTGGTATCGATCATTGATCTTCCTCTGTATCTGTGGGCCGCATCCTTAGCGGCAAAGACTTCGGCACTCGGACAAGCCGTACGTGCCAGGTCAGGGGAGTGTGTGGAGAGTTATCGTTTAGGCGACCTCCTTGGCTTGACCTACAGGTTGGCGATCCGCCTCTGAGGCGGTCGACTTCGGACCTGCCCAGCCGCCCATCTGAGCGCGGATGTTCTCGGCTCGTGCTTCGGCGAGCGCTTGCGGTTTCTTCTGCTCTCGCTCGCGTTCCTCGCCGATGGTCGTCGGCTTCGAAGAATTTCGCCGAATGGGCTCGATCACACCAGACAGCAAAGCCCGCATCTGCTCCAATGCTCGTTCATGTGCGGCGGCAGCAGCCTCCTCCTTCTCGCGCTGCCGCTGGCGGGCATAAATTTCAGGGTCGGTTATGGAACGCGGATCCCTAATCCCCTCCGGGCCCCGGCGGCGAATAGCGTCCACCTTCGCGAGTTGTTCGCGCGATCTGTCTTCCCACTCCCTGGTTGGCACGCCGCAGGGGCGCAGCTCTGGGGGTTGCGCGATGAAGTAATTGCGGGCCAGGCGCATCAGTTGGACCTGCAAGCACTTCATCGAGTGCGCGAGCGCTCTTTGCCGT
>DATBZX010000027.1:0-27673 GCA_036512955.1 Terriglobales bacterium | reverse complement strand
GTGTCTTCCAAGAGCGCCCGGCTATCGGCACGGGCCAGCCGGTACCCTCATAAGAGACCTTGGGAATGAAGGCACCAATCTGAATCTCACTTTTCAAGTCATTCCCGCCTAAAAAAGTGGGGCTAGTTCAGAGGTTCCCTAAACGCACATTGCAGGTCATACAACCAGAAGGTCTAAATATTCCAGGCCCGAGCCGTTTCTCCTTCCAAGGCTTGCACTACTTGCCCTTCTCTTTCGGCCGCTCTACAAAACGATGAAGGTATCTAGATCCTTCTTTCTCGTACTCGTGAACTCCACCTCTGAGAAGCAGTTCGCAGACTTGAGCCAAACTACGGCCTTCCTTCTTAGCGATCTGCAATAGGGCAACCTTAACCTCGCTGGGGACTCTGAATCCAATCCGTTCGTCTTTGGCTGTCATAAGCTGTGGGGATTCTAGAACTTTCCTCCACACCTCGCAATTCATTTGTCCACTTGACACGGCGTCAGGATTGATGCACAATGTTCAACAATAGTCACCAACGGAGAACTACCCATGAACGGATCTGAAGAACAACGCTCCGCTCCGCGCCCGCGGAAGAACGACGTTCGGATGCGGGAAAACTTGCGTTTTGCTCACCGGCTTATTCCCGGCACTCTGCCCATTCGACTGGCCGATTCGCTGAAGACCCTATCTCGCGATTTTGACTTTTCTCTGCGTCGGGGTGACCTCCAACTCCTCAACAATTCCTGGTACGTCACGCACACGGGTCTGCTCCGCCTGGCACGTCGCAAGAGGTGCCGCGGTATCCATGTCGAAGCCGTCGACTCGCTGTGTGATTCTGCGGCCAATCGTTTCGTCCTCAGGGCGACGGTGTATCCGTCCAAAGATTCTACAGGCTTCGTCGGCTACGGCGATGCCGATCCTTCCAACGTCTCGCAACTCGTGCGCGGCGCCGAGATGCGCATCGCCGAGACCCGGGCCGTCAATCGCGCCTTGCGCAAGGCGTACGGTATCGGGATCTGCTCCGTCGAGGAGATGGGGTCGAATTCCACTCCGATGGCGGCGGCTCCCGATCTACAAAAGTTTCCGCCCAAGAACACCAACGGCAGCGGATCCGGTCACAAGGTCCGCGACCGGCTTTGCCAGATCATCCGCCAGCACCAGCTCGATCCCGAACTGGTGAAAGCCTACGCGGTCGACTTCTGCGGCACAAAAGCTCTGAAAGACGCCACCCGCGAACAAGTCGAAAGCTTTGTCGCGGGGCTTGCGCAGGCGGCTAAGAAGGACCGCGATGCCCTCCTCTGCCAGCTCAACAGCTACGCACGCTCAACCCTGGAGGTGGCGGGATGAAACGCCATATTGCCGGACTCTCTGAGGTCGCGCGGGATTCGCATTCCGAGGTGCCGAACGGCATTTTCCTGGTCCAGCTGGACAATGCCCAGCACCGCTGGCAGTCCCAGAAGCCCTTTTATGTGCTGCGGCTCTCCATCCTCGAACCCAAGCCGTTTGCCGGGCTCTCGATCGTCAGCCGGCTCTACTGCACCCCAAAGGCGATGTGGAAGTTGGGTTGGTTCCTGCGGGACTTTCTCTATGACCCCGAACTGCTGAGTCAAGATGAGGTCGACGAGCGTGCCCTGCGCGGCCTCATCGGAGTGGTGAAGATCAGTCACACCGTGGTCAATGGCATGTCGCTGGTGAACTTTGACGGCTTCGCCCCGGCCAGCCAGTGGGAAGAGTTGTCCACGGCCATTCGCATTCCGCCTGCAAGCAACGGCAAGGGTTCGAGGAAGGAAGGGATATCGCGATGACCTATAGCTACACTCAAATCTCCCAGTACCTGACTTGTCCTCGCCGTTATCGCCATCGCTATCTCGATGGCTGGCAGGAAAAAGATGTGCGGGCCGCCCTGCTTTTCGGACGCTGCTTCGAACAGGCTTTGGCCGCTTTATTCCGTCACGAAGATCCAGCGGCGGCCCTATTCGAGCAGTGGGCGCCGTGTAAGAACCTGGATCTGGTCTATTCGGGAAACGATACTTGGGACCACATGCTCCGGCAAGGCATTCAGTTGCTCGAGCGTTTCATCCAGGATGGGCGCGTCCAGATTCTTCAGCCAGTGAGCCATCAACAGGTTCGATTCACGCGGACGCTGCGTATCGGCGACAGTTTTGTCGCCTTCGTGGATGCGATCGGCGAACTGGACAGCACACCTTGTTTGTTGGAATGGAAGACCAGCTCTACCCGCTATCCCGAGGAGCCTAATGGCATCGCAGCCCTGGATCCGCAGCTGGTTTGCTACTCCTGGATGACCGGGATCAATGATGTCGCTCAAGTCGTCTTCGTGCGTAAGCGTACGGTCGAAGTCCAGTACTTGCGGGCCACGATCACCGACGCACAGCGCAATGAGTTCGAAGCTCTGGTCGAAGACACGGTCACAAGGATTGAATCTGGGCTGTTCCTGCCGCACAGCGGAATCCGCTTCCCACAGAACCCGTGTACCACTTGTCCGTTCCTTGGGCTCTGCCTCGACCAGCGCGATCTGGTGGAGTCGGGCCTGGTCCGCAAACCGGGAGTCGACTTTGGTTTGTTTGACGAACTTGCGTACTAAGGTTCCGCCCATGTCCCCCAAGCTGAATCGCCGCCGGGCCCTGGAGGTCCTGAACAGGATCGACGAGATCCTGGCCTGGGAGGCGCGGCACGAGAACGAGCGCGATACCAAGTTCGTGGAACTGGGCAAGTACCTGTGCGAAGTACGTGCCGGCCAGTACTGGCGGCTGGAGAGCCTCAAGTCGTTCGACGAGTTCTTGGAGCGGCGATTTCCCGAATCACGAAGGAAGGCCTACTACCTGATGTCGATTCACGAGCACCTGCCGCCGCAGGTAAGGAAGCAGCTCAAACAGGTGGGATGGAGCAAGGGACTGGAGTTGGCCAAGCTGGCCCGCCACCAGGGACAGCGCTTCGAAAGTGCAACCTGGCTGCACAAAGCCCGACACATGCCCAAGGCGGAGTTCCAGCGGGAAGTGGAAAAAGAGCTAACAGGCAAGGACAGCGAGCCGTCAGAGCTGATCTATTTCAAGGTCTATAAGAGTCAGATCCCGGTCATCGAGCAGGCGATCGAGACTGCGGCCTTGATGTTGGGGTCGGATAAGTCTCGAGGCTACTGCCTGGAGATGATCTGTGCTGACTTCCTGGCCGGGGCACATATGGACGGCGGCAACCCGGAGATGCTGCTGCATTCCATTTCACGCTACTACAAGTTTCTGCCCAGTCCGCAACAGCAGGCGTTTCTCTCCGAGGTCAACCGGAACGCCTCATGAAGAAGATCTATTCAAAGAACCCACGACTCCGACTCGATTCGGAGAGGTACGGTAAGCTGCATCGGCAGGTGCTGGAACGCGACGGATGGAAGTGTCAACGTTGCGGTGCCACCTCGAACCTTCAAGTTCACCACCAGCGACCGCGAAGCCATGGCGGAGATGATTCAGATCGGAACTTGATAACGCTGTGCATCGACTGTCACTTATCAGTCCATGCCAGCGGGCGAGTTTCCTTGCAATAGGCGTCCCAACTTCCCAGCACTATTCATCACGGCGATCGCAATCGCTTCTTTGTGAACGTCCATGCCGACATGCCTGATCCTGCTCATTGTAAGGTGCTCCTTTCGGTAGAGCTCTGGATCACGCTCAAAATCTATCTCAAAGGGCTACCTTTATCATGCGCTGGCCGGCAGACGTATGCCATACTTCCCGTCTCGCAAAAATCTCCGGATGTGCAAAGGCAGCATCGGCGCGAAACACCGCTTTACCGTATAATCTTGCTGTTAGCAAAGCTAAGCTAGGATGGTTTCAGCTTCGGCGGAAAGTTGTCGCTCCTGACTTTTATAATGCAATTGAAATCTGCAGAATGATGGGCGCTACTGCATGCGCGTAGCACTGTTTCACCCTTCCCTAATCCATGGTGGGATCCAGCGCGTGTTCGTAAATCTGGCACGCGGGTTCTTAAAGCACGGCCTCATGGTAGATATGGTGCAGGCCACCCGAGAAGGTAACTTCCGCGATCAGATTCCGCCTGGTGTACGTCTCATAGACTTAGGTGCAACGCGTGCTCTCACTAGTTTGTTCCCTTTAGTTGGCTATCTTAGAAGAGACAGACCGGATGTCGTGATCTCGGGCGCGACCCAAACCAACATAGTCGCGGTCTGGGCTAAACGCCTGGCACGCATAACAGTGAAAGTTGTATTGACGGAACACAATGTTATCTCTGCCATTACTGCGGACGCTCCAATGATGCGCACGCGCATGACGCCGTTCCTGGTGCGCCGGTTCTATCCCTGGGCAGACGAGCTAGTAGCGGTCTCACAGGGGGCGGCTCGTGATCTTTCGCGGACTATGGCTGAACACAATTGCAAGATTCACGTTATCTACAATCCGATCATCGGGCCGGAGTTCTGGCAACGCGCAACCGAACCATTCAATGATTCCAGAATAGAGTCTGACACCAGACCTATGGTGCTCGCGGTGGGCCGCCTGCACTACCACAAGGACTACCCTACCTTGCTCCGCGCCTTCGCAATTCTGCGTCGCAGTATTGACGCACGTCTCGTATTCCTGGGAGATGGTGAGGAGCGTAGCGCGCTGGAGGCTCTAAGGCAAGAACTGGGACTCGAAACATCGGTAAGCTTTTTGGGCAACGTTGCGAATCCACTCCCCTATATGAAACGAGCGAAGGCGCTCGCACTATCCTCGGTCGTTGAAGCTTTGCCGACCGTGCTGATAGAGGCGCTGGCCCTGGACCTCCCGATTGTCGCCACGGATTGCCCAACCGGACCACGAGAGGTTCTTTGCAATGGTACGTATGGCAAGCTTGTGCCCGTGGGGGATAGCGAACAAATGGCGGACTCGATTGTGGACGTGCTGCGGGCCGCGAGTAAGCCGGCAATTCCGGCACAGGCGCTGGAGCGTTTCCAGCACGATCTTGTCATCGACCAGTACCTGGCACTCATGGGAGTGGAGGAGGCCCGGCACACGGGACACTTGGACGCGAACGCCGTGTCGCTCCCCTAGCGATCCCGAAGCGCACGTCGTGTCACTCTGTTTTCGAACTCAATGTGATTCGGCTGCGCCGGTTTGCTATGCTGCGCTAAGTTTTGTTCGTCAAGGATCGTCCTGGAGGTGAGTGAGTGAGTTTGGTGCGAAGCGTGTGGACGGCGATTCCGGAGGGTACGGCGAAAGACTGGCTTAGGCTTGTCGCCAACAACTACACGCAGCGGGGCAGTGCCCGGTTCAACCGCAAGGATGGTGCATACGTCACGGAATCCGCGGAGTTCAAGCTGGTAACAGCCGAGCCTCCATTCGAGGTGCGACGCATGATCGATGAGTTCGAGCATCGCCATCGCGTCAAGCCGGGTGAAGTAGTCGTCGACGCGGGGGCGTTTAACGGAATTCTTATGAGCATCTTCGCCTCCCAGGTCGGACCTTCTGGAAGAGTGCTCGCATTCGAGCCCGACGCCGTGAACCGACAGAAGGCGCTGCGTAATTGGGAATTGAACGGCCGTCCTGCGCATGTGGAAATCATTCCGGCGGGTCTCTGGGACTGCGAAACCAAGATCGAGTTCTGCGAGCGCGGAGCTCTGGGCTCCTCGGCTTTCTGGGATGGTCCCGGCGGTAATAGAGTACGGATTCACACCACGACGCTCGACCAAGCAGTGCTCGAACACAAATTACGGCGGGTCGACTTTGTGAAGATGAATATTGAAGGCGCTGAGATTAAGGCGCTGCTGGGCGCGAGAGATACGATTCGGCAATTCAGGCCGCACTTCGCGATCAGTACCGACCATTTCGTCGACGGCGATGTTGCGCGAGGTGAGTACACTTGCGGGCCGGTTGAGGAGATATTGCGCGGGCACGGATACGTGGCGGCGTCAGTTCAGTTTAAGACTGAGCGGATAACCTTCGGAACGCCGCCGGCGTAAAGTTACGACAAGGGTGTCCATGCGAGTATGCGACGCTTTCATGTGGTCTTGCGGAAGAGAACATCCCAGCGGCCCGGGACGAACGGATGGCGGTCCCGCCACTCGCACTGTAGGCTTTGTGCTTCGGCGATATCAATGATCGTCGAGGGCTGGGGGAGACTCGCGTTACCGAACACGACATTGCCTGTTTACATCCGGTTGACACAATTAACACGATGACGCTGCCGCTCTCGTTCAATTAGTCGGTCGGAAGGTTGGTGTGACTTTAAAGCGTTGTACGCATTCGAAACAGAATAAACCGCAAACAAATAATGCAGGGAGGTCGACTACAACGACCTTGAACCGGATCTCTGCCAGGAAAAAGAACGTTTGTACGGCGTAAAGCAAACTCGCGGTCCAGAACACTGCCGCCCATTGACGGTATTTTCGCCAATGCCACAGCATCAACGAGGCGATGAGCGATGCAATCGTAAATAGCGCGATGGTGTAGTCATAATAATGACGAAGAGAGAACCCGAAACAATGCAATACGCGACACAACCCTAGCGCACTTAACTGCAGTGGACGAGTGCGCCATCGCTGAAGGGCCAGTCGCTGGTAATACCTACTTTCTTCCATGGGATTGAGAGACTCGGCTTCCGCGGCGTATTTCGCAGCCTCGACCGGATCGTAGAGTCCGAATTTGTAGTATAGGCTATCGCCAATCATTGGGCCGGTGGGGAGTTCATAGCCCGCTCCAATGTACAAGTCTTCACCTTGGAAGCTTGATAGTGGAGGCACCATTTGCCCAGACTGGTTTCTCATGAAGACCAGCCAGGGAAACAGCAGCACTAGTGTCGTCATTATCAGCACGCTAGCAAATAGGATAGACCGGCGCCATCTGGGAAGAACCACAAGTGCCGCCGAAACAGCCAGAAGAACTTGGGTTACATGGTTCGGTTTCAGATACGTCAACACTGCAACCAGAATTCCACATAGCACAGCGGGCACGATATATCTTTGTTGGTCGATATTGGCAATTACATACAGCAGTAGAGAGAGGACGAAAATACTACAGGTCTCCGCATATAACATCGGAGAGAAATAGTACAGAGGAATACAGAAAGCTACCAGCGTGGCGGTGAGAATTGCTGCATCGGGCCGGTTCGTTACCTTTCGAATGATTAGAAATGAAATAAAAATCGTACTTGCCGACAACGCAATCTGGGCTAATCGAGCCGCAAATAGAGCTTGCGAGAAATACCTCATGAAAACTGACAGGAAGAACGGGTATCCTGGCAGCCGCCGACCGTCTCGAAATAAGATATCGAAGCTTTCTCCCATGGCGATGCCTTTTGCCCGTGTTACGTACCCAGCCGCGTCAGCGGCAGTCGGGGCATAAGCATTAATTACTTCATCGTTGAGATAGGGCCGGAAGATTACGAACTGCCCCGCGGCATTGGCGAGAGTCAGCAACAGAGCCCCCGCGGCGGCAAGCCAAAAGAAGCTTCTCATCGGCAACCTCCTCCGACTGAACCGATTCTAAAACTCAAGTTCCGAAGTCGGTTCGCGCACTCCCGAAGGGCCCAGGAAAACCGACTGCCGCGGATTCCGATGGCTGCTCTTTGCTATCGAGCCATCTGCGATGTCGCGCTAATGCAGGTCCGCTCTACGGCAACGCCTGTGTTACGACAGTGACCGGTCTCCCCCAAAACACACGGTCGCGATTCGATGCTTATCGTCTCGCGGGTGAGTTGCCTACTCTCGCACAGAACAGCATGAGCAGCAGGGGGACCATCATAATACGCTCCCTGACCAGGATGCCAAAATTGCTGGTCGCAGCGGCGAAGGCGACGCTGAACACGAGGGTGTACATGAAGATAAAAGCAACAAAAGGCTCGCGCCACTGACGAACCGCAGCCCAAAATCTTCGGCGTCGCTTCCAGGCGAACCACAGCAGTCCGACCGCCTCGAGAGATGCGACAGCGGCCATGGTACCGTTCACTTCCCACGGAAACGGGCGGAATATCAGAAAGGGAGACTCCGCTACGCGCATAACCACCGATTGGCCGGTGTTGAAGGCGGATCCTCCGATCTGCGTGCCCTTTGTCAGGACGTCCACCTTTTCAATTCCGCTCTGCGAATCGGCCGTCTCCAACCCGAGAAACTCGCCAGCCTGACCCACCACCCACAGACTCACGCCTACAAGCACTGGGATGAGGACAATCTTCGCAGCCAGATTCGCCCAGCCGCCTCGTCCCTTACCGATTGCAAAGGGAAGAGCGACTGCAACGGCGAGCATGGCGGCGATGTGCGGCCGGACTGCCAACACTCCCGCGATACCTAAAGCGCAGATCAGAAGCGACCGCATCTCCAGTCTCTGACACACCCTCGCGAAACCATAGGCCGTAAGACCGATGAATAGCTGCGACAGTGCGTCTTTTCCGATAGCGCTCGACCAGAACAAAATCGAAGGCAGTAACACTGCCATCATCCCGTAGAGTGCAGTGTCGCCTGTACAAAAAGCAATACAGAATGCGCGGTAAAAGAAGTAACCACCCCACAGTGCTGCGAGTGAGAAGAGCACGAACAGCCCCGGCAGTGTGTTCCCGGTCCCCAGTTGGATGAAACCGCAAAGATTATTGATGAGGTTCGTGCTCCAGAAAGGTGGCTGAAACGCGCTCCATCCTACGACTGAGAAATCGCGTACGACCTGCATCCCCATCGCCCAGTAGTGAAACGCATCAACTGAGCCGCCGTAGACGGTCACGCCGATCCAGATATACAGACTGGTTACCGCCAGCCGGGCGAGTAGCCCGGTCATCAGCAGTCGCTTCAGATAAGGATTTCCGCGCCACAGCGGCATAAAGCCCACCGCGCAGGCGACGACAAACAGCGGTGTGAAGATAAACGACGGCGCATACACATCCTGCTCAGCACAGAAGAACAACGCCCACAGCCAGACCGGAAACGACAGGATGCAGACGAGTGCGACCACTTTTAGTAGCAGTCCGTAGCGTCTGAAAGCGATTTGGTCCGGCCTGATGTCAGGCGCGATGGCAGGAGCAGAAATCATGCAGAAATTCTCAGGAACCTTGGGATGAAGACGGGATAATTGCCTTCAGTCTAGCATGGCTATTAAGGTTGGGCATAAGTGCAACCGATCGCTGGGGGGTCCCTTCAGACTGGCTTTGACTTCACGATCGTGAATCGTTTCTTGAGTCGGAGGAACGGTGATTCGAGCCAGCGGTACGATGCCAGCGCGACTATGACTGTGCAACCAAAGCTGGACAACCACCATGCGATAAATCCAATCGCGCGGGGCCTCGGAAAAAAGCGGGCTACCACGTACAGGACAAGTTCATGGTACACATAGAGCCCGTAGGAGACTGTACCCAGCTTAATCAACACGCGACTACGGATTGGGAATCCGATCGATGCTCGAAGTATGAGCACACTTCCGATCGCCGCCAAAGCCAGCATAACGTCTGCACGCGCGCGGCAGCTTGCCGCGATGAACCACGCTGAGAGGCCAAGCGCGGCGAGTCCGACCCGCATCCACGTCGAAAGGTCGCGCCGGGTTCCTACAATAGCCAGAATGATGCCATAGCTGATTGCATCGAAGTAGCTGAACGTGCCGTTCCAGACTAAATCATGTGGATGGGCAGCCAACTCCTGCACAAGAGTACGCCACACAAAAGCAATAACAGTGAGGACGATGCAGATCCTGAGGATCTGCCGCCGACTCGCTTTGGATACGGCGAGTGGCCAGAGCAGATAGAACTGCTCCTCGATCGACACGCTCCAGAGTGGTACGGCCACGGAGCTGAGATGAGTCATTGCTGAGGCCCAATTGCCTGCCAGCAGCAGAAACATAAGCAGCTGCCGGCCAGTGAAAACCTGGCTGGTGTCGATATAGGTCATCCCGTAAGCAAGTAACACAAAGACAAAGGGCTGGGGCGAGACTCGCGTTACCGATCACGCACGACATTGCCTGTTCCCGCTCTTGACGTCTTGTGTTCACTTTCCACAAAATCCGGTGATCGAGTCGTACTGTAGTAGTGCAAATCCAGCTTCCTGCCCTTGTTGCTAAAAAGCTTGAAACGAACCAGACCCAACTTGTCCATTCTGTACTGAAGGCCGGTAGCCAGCACTCCGAAGCCATACTTAACGCTGCGCCGGAAGTTGATAGAAGACGCTTCTTCAAAATACTTGGTCGGGCATGAGACTTCTCCAATGCGAAAACCGAAGTGGACGCACTGCGCCAGCATCTGGTTGTCAAAGAGAAAATCATCGGAATTCTCCAGCAGGGGCAGCGAGGTTAGAACAGAACGACTGAACGCCCGGTAGCCGGTGTGATACTCGGAGAACTTGGCCCCGAGAAGGAGATTCTCGAAGAGCGTCAACCCACGGTTCGCGATGTATTTGTACAGTGGCATGCCGCCCTTAAGCGCACCGCCGCCGATTATCCGCGAACCGATCACCGCATCGTAGACACCGTAGGCAATCATTGCCGCCATAGGGGCCACCAACCGAGGCGTGTATTGGTAGTCCGGATGCACCATCACCACGATATCTGCCCCACGCGCGAGCGCTTCACGATAGCACGTCTGCTGATTTCTCCCATACCCGTAATTGCCATCGTGAATGTACACTCCTAATCCCAGTTTGCCGGCCAGGGCGACAGTCTCGTCAGTGCTTCCATCATCGACCAAGATTGTTTCGTCTAGGATTTCCGGGAGTTCGGAAACAGTGGCCTCCAGCGTTCTCGCTGCGTTGTAGGCTGGCAGCACTGCGATGATCTTCTTTCCATTAATCACAGGCGCCTCCGGGGCAACTTGTTCCGCTATGAGCTGGTTGCGCGATTACTTGCCCCCATTGGCCTGCGCACTTTTGGCTTTGTTGAAGCAGTCGAGGATCATCCATTCCACTCCCGCGACTGTTTCTCTTCGCACCCTCGGTATGCCCCACTGTCGGACAATCCGGTCTGTGAGATAAGTTTGCAAGGGCTTGGGCCGTTTTTCCCATTCCCAGGTTGGAAAGACAATAGCTCCAATTGATGCGTCGGTCGATTCGAAGGGAATCAGGTCCGGCCGAGTTGGCTGCACAGGGTCGTGCGTCAGGCCGGGAAAGTACTGCCGTCGCAATTCACGTAAGTTGCGCCGCACTCCTCTCGACTCCGAGAGCGACACTTCGTCCAACTGTGGCGCTAGCAGCAGAACCTCGCGCAGTCGGAAGGTTACAATATGAGGGTATCGGCGGAGGAGTTCCTCATCCAGTACACCGCCTCCATAAGAGTTATTACCCCACAATAAGAAGCCCGGATCACCGACAGACATGCTCGCAGGGTCGACGGCCACCCGCTTACCGGACTGGAGATATAGTCGCTGCAGAACGGATTGCAACCCGTCGGAAAGTTGCTGCTCGTAGGCCAAGGTGGCTCTGCGCTCGTTCAGGTTTTCCGTCACGGCAAATCCAATGGTAGCGATGCTGAACGCCACAGCCGCAATCGTCCACGCCGGGCGGTATGCCCGGATGGCTCCACGCCGTCGGGATAAGTTCACGAACAAAATAAGGAACGGCAGTACCAGGGCGGTCGGCCAGACATTCCTGATAGTCACCCCCACACTGCGACCCAATCCTTCCCGAGCGCTCAGTCCAAATGCGTAGATGAGCTGAGCGAGGCCCATCGCGCAGAAGAGGAACGCGGCGAGCGACGAGAGACTCTCACGGGAGCCCAGCTCAGAATGCTTTTGAGCGATGAGGCGAGCGAGCATTTGGATGGCTACGAACAGGAATGAAAGAAATGTAACGATTACGAGCAATGTGTAAAGTGGGCTGAAGGCAAGTACCCATCGGAGAAGAGGCCCTATTTCAGCAAAATCCGGGGCAATATCGCCGCGCGAAAAAGCGATTAGCAGAATCAAATAGAGCCGGTTGAGCACCGGGAATGTCGAGATCACAAACGCGACAACCGCAGCCACGGTCATCAAAACGAGAGGCTGATAGACAGCGAGGGCCGCAGGGAAATTGCGAGCCCTCCAGTTCACTACCAGGCTTATCGATTCGCTAATGGCTAACGACAGAAACACAGCTATCGCAATAGGCAGAAAGGACATCTTGATTGCTAGGCAAATGCCGATTCCTAGTCCTGAAAAGAGCTGTTTCAGGAGCGGCCTCTCCGCTGGACATTCCAGAGAGCTCCAAAACAGGGCCAGGGCTGGCAGCCCGACCGCCGCGACGAAGAAAGTACTTCCAAAATAGTCGTAATACACCAGGAAGGAGGGCAAAGCCACAACGAGCGTCAAGGCCAGGGCGGCGGTTGCCAAGGGCACTCGACGCAGAATTATCAGGCTGAAAGCGAGTAGGCTCAGGCCCGAAAACAACATTTGGAGACCGCGACCCATAAGCAAGAAACGTTGGATGTCATCCAGTGCGGATCCGCTAATTTTCAACAGCCCGGCTCCTAGGTAATAGATGGGCGTCCCAGGGTGGTAGAGTCCTAAGACTGGCAGTCCAGCATGGATTCTTTGCGGATTCCAATAGTAGTCGGCCTCAACGTCGTCGTTGAAAAGATAGAAAGGACGCGGAGCCCTCCAAAGGAGGACGAGGCTCATGACGAGCGGTATCAGCAACGAAACAAGGACACCGAAAGCTATGGTCTTGTGATTTGCTGCCACACTCATCGGTGCGCCTCGCAAATCTTCTTGAACCCCACCGCGCACCAGCAGGGCGTCTCGCTGAAGCGAATGTGTTCCAACCCGGCTTTCAGCATCATCTCGGCGATCTGCTCCTTGGTGAACCGTTGCTCGAGGCGAGTGCCAAAGCGGTCGAGAGCGTCGGTCCGCATAACGTAGAAACTCCTGTCGCGATAGGGAGCGAGAGGCAAGGCGTCGACTGGCCGGCCAAGTTTCTCGATCACTTTCGCGGCTCGTGCGAGCGGCCAGTATACCAGTGCCGCGATCACGTCGCACACGCCAGACTTAATTGCGAAAGGTAGGCGGCTTATCAATCGACGAACCAAATCGGAGACACGCCAGACTAACCGAAACCACCACGGCCGGTTGTCGAAGGCGTAGTACAGGTAAATCAGGAAGGGCGCACCCGGCTTGAGTTTTCGCACGCAAGCCTCAATGCCGCCACATGTATCCGGCACGTGATGAAGCACTCCCAGCGAATACCCGAAGTCGGCCGAGTCATCAAGAAGCGGAATCGCTTCAACGGAGGCGCAGCAGAATTCGCAATTGCTGTAGGCTTGAAGCTTGTTCTTAGCTACTTGCAAAGCGGACGCACTGGCGTCGATACAGTGCAGTCTGCCCACTCGAGGCGCCACGAAGTAAGCCCATCGTCCGCTCCCGCAACCCAGATCGAAACCCACGGCGTCGCGGGACAATTCGTTCCACGGAAAGATCGCGAAGTAGAGATCGAAGATCGCGCGCAGCTCAATGGGATCGGCCGCGTTCTGGTCGAACTTGTTCCACTCCTGCCCGAAGGCCTCAACCACCGCGCGGTCCGTATTACTCACACCATCACCCTGGGTTGTTCTGCAGCAGATTGCAGGACGTCTTCATACATCTGTATGTGGAGGTCCACTGTCTTGTCGATGCTGAAATCGCGCGCCCGGCGGCAGCTCGCCTCCGACATTCGCGCTCTCCTCTCGGCCGAACCGGCCAAATCGTTCAGTTCTCGCGCCAAGCTCGCATGGTCGCCGACCGGAAAAACCACGCCGGCTCCTTCGACGACCTGCGCCAAGCCAGGTACATCGCTGGCGATGACAGGCAGGCCCGCCGCCATCGCCTCGCAGGCTGCAATTCCAAATCCGTCAGACGTGGTCGAGTGAACGTAAATGTCGCATGCCCTCAGTGTCTCCGGAACATCATTCCGAAAGCCGGCGAAAGTCACTCGATCGCTAACGCCAAGATCACCAGCAAGTTGCTCAAGCCGATTCCGAAGTGGACCGTCCCCCAGAAGCAGCAAGTGAATTCGGGGCGTCAGCGCGAGGGCCCGCAGCAACGTAGCATGGTCTTTCTGCGGCTCAAAGCGCCCGACGAACACCGCTTTGATCATTCCGTCGCCGGTGCCCAACAAGTCAGCCGGGCGCGCATTGGCAAAGACTTCGACTGGTATCCCATTTGGGATGACACGTAACTTCTCTCTCACGCTCGGGCACCAGCGGACGAGTTCCCGAGCGGTAGCATCGCTGTTGCAGGCAATCTGCCGGTATTGTGAATAAATCCATGCATCGACCCCCCGAAACCACCAGTGCCGACGCGCGTTCCAAGTGTTATGTTCGGTCGTTATCATCGGGCAGTGGGATTGCATTGCGGCAAGCGCCGCCCAGAGTTGTGCCGGAAATAGGTGCACATGGACGAGGCTGAAACCCCTCAAACATCTGGCTAGAACAGGTATCTGGCGAGGTGAATAGAGGGGAATACTCCCCGTGTCCACAATCTTCACTCCGGCATTTTGAAGGTCGATCTCCAGCGCGCTGGAACTGCGCGACAGCACAAGGACCTCGCAGTCAACGCCGCGTTGCAGAAACCTCGACGCCAAATCGCGCACCAATACCTCCGCCCCACCAATCCGAAGTGAATCGATTACCTGCAGAACGCGCATACCGAGAATGACTCTTTCAAAGATTACGCAAGAGTTAATACGAGGGCGCGGATGCGAAGTCAGGCACTTCGAGCCATGCTACACTATCCGTCAATTGCCGCCCTCGTCTTGTTGAGACAGATCAATGAGCGCGATTCCTTCCTTAGCAAGAGATGTTCAGACAGCAGAAAACGTCGCTCGGCAGCGCTGTGGCTTGGTGGTGCGACTGGTTGCCTTGGGCTGGCTCGGGCGCGGCGATCCTTTCCTGAAACAGTTGTTGAGTGCGGGAATCCTCGCGCGCCTGGCTGCCGTGAGTTTATACATCTGGATCGGCGTTTTCGTTTATGACACCTCGGTCGACGCCTTCCATTATTGGTCGGTTGGCCTGCAGCGGGCCAACGAGTTCTCGATGTCAGGCTGGAGTGCATTTCAGCCTCCGTTCTGGAGCACGAACCTGATCAACAACATCTGCGGCTTCATCATGCTGGCGACTGGCAACACCTTGCCCGCACTCTTCGTCATCTTCGCCTTGGCGGCATTGTGGGGCGGCTATTTCTTCTACCGGGCGTTCTGCATTGCATTTCCCGCCGGCGACACTGCGCTGTATGGAATGCTCGCTTTACTACTGCCTTCCAACCTGTTCTGGTCAAGCGCAATCGGAAAAGACGCGTTAGCTCAGTTGTTTATTGGTCTCGCGGCTTTTGGCTTTGCGAAAGTATGTCGGAGGCTGGAGTCCCGGTCGATTCTTACCTGTGCCATTGGTACCGCCGGGGTGCTCGCAGTCCGCCCGCACATCGCCGCCATGCTGGCCGTGGCGTTCACCCTGCCGTTCGCGCTCGGGAAGTCGCTCGGTGGATGGAAGAACCTGGCTGCCAAGATTGTTCTGGTTCCACTCCTGATTGGAGTCAGCCTGATGCTGATAAGCCAAGCCGGGGAGTTCGTCGGAATGGAAGCTGCCGATTCGCAAAGCGGAATTGAGATCGTCAACAAACTCACTAAGTCCACGCAAATCGGCGGCTCGGCATTCAATGCGGACCAACCGTTGCTGTTGCGCGTCGCGGAGTCGCCGTTCCTTATGTTCCGCCCGTTTCCCTGGGAGGTGAGCGGCGGCATGGCAGCCGTCGCTTCCGTAGAGGCGCTCGGGCTATTGTGGTTCGCCTGGAAGCGACGCCGCAGAGTCACAGTTGCCCTGCGGAATTGGCGCGAACCATTCGTGGCATTCATTCTCATTTACTCGCTTATTTTCAGCGTCGCCTTTGCCGCCGCCACCAGCAACTTCGGCATCTTGGTGAGAGAACGCATTATGATGGTTCCCTTGCTGCTCATGTTGTTTTGCGCAAAACTGGAACCGGTGGGCGCGAGACGATCGGTGCCGGTCCCGAATGTTGCATTTCCCGGAACGCGACCAGTTACGTTCAGCAAGCGGGCCCTCTCCTAGCCAGGACTACGAAGCCATGTGCGGAATTGCGGGTTTCTTCAATTCGAATCGCGATCAATCACCGGAGGTGCTGGAGCACACCGTCCTGCGGATGGTGGAAACGCTCCGGCATCGCGGACCCGATGATGGCGGCACGTGGACGGACACCCATGCAGGCATAGCTATTGGAATGCGTCGTCTTGCGATTTTGGACCTCTCGCCCGCCGGCAAACAGCCCATGCACTCAGCCTCGGGTCGATACCTTCTAGTGTTCAACGGCGAAATCTATAACTGTGAAGACCTGCGCATGGACCTGCTCGCCGCATCAGATGAACTGAGCTTTCGCGGGCACTCCGACACCGAGGTGATGCTGGCTGCTTTCGAGACATGGGGAGTACTTGATTCGTTGCGGCGCTTCAACGGCATGTTCGCCTTCGCCCTGTGGGACCGAAGGGACCGCACCCTGACGCTGGCGCGCGACCGTTTTGGAGAGAAGCCGCTTTATTACGGAGTGATGAATGGCCGTTTTATGTTTGCTTCGGAGCTGAAGGCGCTGCGGGCGCATCCAGATTTCTCGGCCGACATCGACCTTGGCGCGCTCGCCCTGTACCTGCAGCGCAACTGTGTTCCGGCGCCGTACTCAATTTATCGCAACATCAAGAAGCTGCCGCCCGCGACTTTCCTTACCATGAGCGCAGACCGTTTTGACGGCCAACCGCAGCCCTACTGGTCATTGCGCGAAGCTGCCGAGCAAGGGGTCCAAAACCAGTTTCACGGCACCGAACAAGACGCGATTGAGTCGCTTGACGGGCTTTTACGCGACGCGGTGAGGATCCGCATGCACGCCGACGTCCCGCTGGGATCGTTCCTCTCCGGAGGCATCGATTCGTCTACCGTCGTCGCACTGATGCAGGCACAAAGTAGCGTTCCAGTTCGAAGTTTCTCGATTGGACTTCACGAAAGCGACTACAACGAAGCTTCGGACGGGGCGCGCGTGGCGAAGCACCTGGGCACGGACCACACGGAACTTTATGTGACGCCGCCCCAGGCACTGGAGGTCGTACCGCTGTTGCCGACCATGTACGACGAACCGTTTGCCGACTCGTCGCAGATACCCACTTTCCTCGTATCGCGACTGGCGCGGAAGCACGTGACCGTCAGCATGTCAGGAGACGGTGGCGATGAGATTTTCGGCGGTTATAACCGCCACACCTGGGGCGGTCCATTGTGGCGGAAGCTTGAGCCGCTTCCCTTGCCTCTGCGCAAGCTGGGATCGGCTTCCCTGATGGCGCTATCGCCCCAAGCCTGGGACGCGCTGTTCCGTGCCTTCCGCCCCGTACTGCCGAAGGCGTGGCGCCAGCGTGTGCCCGGATACAAACTTCACAAGCTGGCATCTGTGATGGGAAGTGCCAACGCAGACGAGATGCACGATCGCTTGGCTACGCACTGGGTCTCGCCGCAAGAAATACTTCTGAATGCTATTGCTCGACCCGACCTGAACTCTGTCAACGGCGACGGTCCACACTTGCCCACGCCGACTGAGCAGATGATGTATCGCGATGCGGTGACATACCTGCCTGACGACATCCTGGTGAAAGTGGACCGCGCCACCATGGCGGTGAGTCTCGAGGGGCGCATACCACTGCTCGACCACCGCGTGGCGGAGTTCGCCTGGCGCCTGCCCCTGTCGATGAAGGTGCGTGGAAGAGAGGGCAAGTGGATTTTGCGACAGGTGTTGTACCGCTACGTTCCCCGGGAACTGGTTGACCGCCCGAAGTTTGGATTCGGAATACCTCTTGATTCATGGCTGCGCGGTCCGTTGCGCGAATGGGTGGAGTCACTACTGGATGAGCGGCGGCTTCGCAGCGAAGGCTTTTTCAATCCCGTGCCAATCCGTCGTGCCTGGCATGAGCACCTCTCAGGCAAGCGCCGCTGGGAATTTCACCTCTGGGATGTGTTGATGTTCCAAGCCTGGCTCGAGCACAGCCGGCGCGTAGAGGGCGCGCGTGATCAAACGGAGACGATCTCGATTGGGAGGTCGGCGTGACCGGCGATCGCATCGACACGCTGCATGCAGTGACTTCTCCGTTGAGTCTGGTGCTCTTACGCGGTCAACTGCGGCATCTGCAGGAAGCCGGGTTCCATCCAGCGGCACTCAGTGCTCCAGGGCCATTCCTCGAGCAAGCTGGCCTTGAGGACAGTGTACCGGTATTCAGCGTTCGCATGGAGAGGGAGGTTTCGCCGCTCCGCGACTTCGCATCCCTGGTTCGCATCTGGAGGCTGCTACGGCGACTTCGGCCTGTGATTTGTAATGCGGGCACTCCCAAGGCCGGACTACTAGTCATGCTGGCGGCGTGGCTGGCTCGCGTTCCCTGTCGCATCTACACCATGCGCGGATTGCGCGTCGAGACTGCACATGGTTTGACACGAATAATTCTCCTCTCGGCGGAGCGAATCGCCTGTAGTTGTGCTCACCGCGTGATCTGCGTGAGTTCGAGTTTGCGAGACCATGCCGTCAAGCTGAAACTCGTCGACCCGCGCAAGATCGTTGTGTTGGGCTCAGGCAGCAGCAACGGTGTAGATGCGGCTCGCTTCGTTCCTACGCCAGCGCGATTAGCGCGCGCAGCCGAAATCCGTCGCGAGTTGAAGCTTGACGGCCGTCCATTGATAGGCTTCATCGGCCGGTTTACTCGTGACAAAGGCGTGGGTGAGTTGACGGCGGCATTTGACCTGGTACGCCAGCAGTTCCCCGACGCCTCCCTCCTGCTGATTGGCAACCACGAGCAGGGCGATGCGATTGAGCCGGAAGTTCGAGCACGCATCGACGCCGGTCTGGGGATCGTGGCTATTCCGTTTCAGCCCGACATTGCTCCCTATTACTTAGCGATGGATATCTTCGTTCTGCCAACCTATCGCGAAGGCTTCCCCAATACTCCGCTCGAGGCGCAGGCGGCGGAGCGGCCGGTTGTCACCACGCGAGCCACCGGCGCTGTGGATTCCGTGCTCGATGGGAATAGCGGTATTCTGGTTCCCGTTGGTGACTCGGGTGCGCTGGCGGATGCGATTGCCAAGCTCTTGGCGAATCCAGCGATGGCTCGACGAATGGGCCAGGCTGGGCGCCAGCGCGTGGAGCGTGAGTTTCGGCAGGAGATTGTGTGGGGCGAATTGACCGAGCTGTACCGGGCACTTCTGCGAGAACGCGGACTGCCAGTCCCGGTCGCCGCTAGGCGCGAGGAGAAGCTTTGCCTGCAAAAGTAAGCAATGCTGCGAAGAGAGTGATGGACTTCACGATCGCCATCGTTGGCTTGATTGCGCTCTCTCCGCTGACGCTTATCCTCGCTCTTTGGATCCGCTGGCGAATGGGAAGCCCGGTCTTGTTCCGGCAGTGCAGGCCTGGCTATCACGCTCGCCCGTTCACCATGATCAAGTTCCGGACCATGACGGTCGGCGACACCGCAGCCACGCATCCTTCCGATTCGGGGCGCATCACACCTCTGGGCGAGTCATTGCGACACTACAGTCTTGATGAACTTCCGCAGCTCTGGAATGTTATGAAAGGCGAGATGAGCATAGTGGGCCCACGGCCATTGTTGATGGAATACCTGCCGCGTTACACCCCAAAACAGGCGCGACGCCACGACGTGAAGCCAGGCATCACTGGTTGGGCGCAAGTGCAGGGGCGGCAAGATATTCCATTCAGCCGCCGTCTTGAACTTGATGTCTGGTACGTCGATCACCAGAGCTTCTGGCTCGACCTCAAGATTCTATGGCTGACGTTGACGAAGATGTTGCGTGGGTCTGGAGTGCGTTCCGGTCAGGATGTGCGACTGGTTGATGACGTCGGACTGCATCCGGCGACGCACAAACGTGAGGGCGTACATGATTAATCTTGGCGATGTCGTTCTGCGTGCACTCGAGCCCAAGGATGTCGAATATTTGTACCACTATCGCAACGATTGGGACGTCATCCGGCACCTTGGCGGCTTTTCCGCCGGTTATTCTCGCGCGAACCTCGAAGACTGGATCAAGCGCCACAGCAATCGGGACGACGAAGTGCTCTGGACCATAGCTGACGCTGCGACAGATCAATGCATCGGGCACGTTGGGCTGTACCAGATCGACAGCCGCGTCCGCAAAGGACAGTTTGCGATACTGATTGGCGATAAGGCGCTCTGGGGGAGGGGTCTTGGGACGCGTGTCACCCAGGCCGTGGTTTCGTGGGCCTTCTCACAGTTAAATCTGCACAAGGTAGTTTTGCATGTACTTACGAACAACGAGCGCGCTATTCGGATTTATGAGTCGCTAGGGTTTCGCCCCGAGGGGATTCTGCGGGACGAGCAGTTCAGGGACGGCCAGTTTCTCGACCTGTTGCTGATGGCGGTTTTCGAGGATGAGTGGCGGGGCCTACACGCCGGCACTGAAGTGCTCGAGACATCGAAGGAGTCACGGCAGCGGTGATCGCAAACATGGTCTCCCGCAGGCAACTTCGGAAGTGATCTAAAGCTATGGCGACTAACCCACTAACGCGTTCGACATGGACAGCGCGGGCGTTCTCTGCAAATGACGCCGGCGACACGCGTCTCTGGGACTCGTTGGTCGATTCGGCGGCCGCGCCGGATGTGTACTACCGGCCCGGGTATCTGCGGGCCTATCAGGCAATCGGCCATGGAACCGCTCTGGCGGTCCTCGTCGAGACTCGAACCGTGCGCGCTTTGTTCCCCCTTTTGCTCAGGCCCCTGAACACTCTGCAGTTCGCTCCGAACGAAACTGGCTTTGATGCGGCGTCTGCCTATGGTTACGGCGGATTGCTGCTGCTGGACAAAGTTGACACCATTACCACCGACCAGGCGACCGAACTGCTTGATGCAATGCGCGAGTGGGGTTCGGACAACCAGGTGGTCTCCGCGCACGTCCGGCTGCATCCCCTGATGAAACAGGACGACTGGTTTGGCGGTGCGCTGGGAGAGGACTTTCAGTTGCACCACGCGGGACCGACAATCGCGATCGACGTCTGCCGTTGGCATGACGATACCGCAACTATCGCGACTTTAACCAAGGGCCGCCGCTCCGACCTCAGCTTCGCGCGGCGGCACCTGCGTTTGACTTGGACTTCGGATGGCAGAGCCGTGGAGGAAGACCTCCGACACTTCCAAGAACTGTATGAGCAACGGATGACCGAACTTCGGGCGGGCGAGTACTATCACTTTCCCTCCGAGTACTATCAGTCTCTGGCGGAGGGACTCGGGCATCGACTCGATGTCGCCCTGGCATGGTTGGATGATAGGCCGGTAGGGGCGGCGCTGTTCATGATTGATCGTTCGATGGCTCACTATCACCTGAGCGCTACCAATGACCTGGGCCGCGCCAATAAGGCGACCACTCTGATCATTAACGCTGCCGCCGAGCGGGCGCGGTTGCAGGGCTGCAATCGGCTGCATCTGGGCGGAGGCGCACGGGGCGAAGACAGCCTGTTCGCTTTTAAGCAAAGTTTCGGCGGCGACACGTACCGCTATTCGTATCTGTCACTGATTTGCGAGCCGCGTCGTTACCGTAAACTAGTGGAAAGACGAGTTGCCGCACCCGATCTGCCTGCCTTACGGACCAATTATTTCCCGGAATACCGAGCTTAGAGAGGCCAATGGCGAATCCATCTTTACTCACCTCGACGCTCGCGATAGATGGCGGAGAACCACTTCGGTCTACGGCTTTCGCGCCCTGGCCCTGGTTCGAAGAAGAAGTCATCGAGGCGGCCGCGCAAACCCTGCGTTCAGGCAAAGTGAATTACTGGACTGGCGACGAGGGAAGGCAGTTTGAAACCGAGTATGCAGCTTCGATTGGCTGCAAGCACGCTATCGTCGTGGCCAACGGAACCGTCGCACTCGAACTGGCCCTATACGCCCTCGGCATCGGTCGAGGGGATGAAGTCATCGTTGCGTGCAGGACATTTATCGCTTCGGCCAGTTGCGTTGTCATGCGAGGCGCAACGCCGGTGATGGCAGACGTCGATGGCAACTCGCAGAACATCAGCGCCGACACGGTGCGAGCCGCGATCACTCCGCGTACAAAGGCGATCATCGCGGTCCACCTCGCCGGATGGCCCTGCGACATGGATGCCATTCTGGCCGTTGCAAGCGAGCACGGCCTGAGAGTCATTGAGGATTGCGCCCAAGCTCATGGCGCGCAGTACAACGAACGCCCCGTCGGCTCGATGGGCCACATCAACGCCTTCTCTTTCTGCCAGGACAAGATCATGACGCTTGGCGGAGAAGGCGGCTTAGTTACTACGAACGACACAGAGTTGTGGTCGGCCGCCTGGGCGTACAAGGATCATGGCAAGAGTTACGACGCGGTCTACAACCGGATCCACCCGGATGGGTTTCGCTGGCTGCACGAGTCGTTCGGTACCAACTGGCGCATTACTGAAATGCAAAGTGCGATGGGAAGAGTGTTGCTACGGCGTTTACCTGAGATGGTTGGGCGGCGGCGGCGATACGCCGCAATCTTGAACCAACGCTTTTTGGAAATGCCTGGCCTGCGCGTGACCATTGCACCGGCTGACGTCGTCCACTCTTACTACAAGTATTACGTGTTCTTGCGTCCGGAGAGGCTCCGCTCGGGGTGGACCCGCGATCGCATAATTGATGCCGTCAAGGCCGAAGGAATACCCTGCTTCAGCGGTAGCTGCAGCGAGATCTACATGGAAAAAGCATTCCCGTCAGAAATGCGGCCGCCTTCCCGGCTACCGGTCGCCAGGGAGCTTGGAGAAACGTCGCTCATGTTCCTGGTGCATCCCACACTGTCCGAGACCGACATGCACAACACGGCGGACGCGGTGGAAAAAGTACTCGCGCACGCTACGAATTGATTTGTTGCGGTCCTCGTAATTGCGTGCGCGCGGAACTCGCTCTTAGGGGTGCGGCAGGCTCCAGATGGCGGCACTCGTAGCCAGTGAGATAGCAATCTGCGCCGCCTGCACTCCCACCACTTTGCCCTTGTTGGTCGGCACGTAGACGATGTCTTCAGGTAACAACTTGACGTCGGGTGCCTTCGATTGCGCGATTTTGTCCAGCGCCACCGGGATTTGCTGAACCCCGTCTCCGTTCCTGCGCACGATCGTCGCCTGTGACAGTCTCGCAAACTTGGTGGGGCCGTGCGCCATGGCTACCGCACGCAGGGCGGTGTATTCCGTCTTGTTCTCCATCACGAAGCCGTTAGGCTGCAGCACTTCGCCCACAACGTAGATCACCCCTGCGTGTGAGACGAATACGGTCTCGCCCTGGTACACGAATACGTCCGCGTCCATCACCTTCTGCGGGTCGTTCGTCAGTAGTACGGTTCGCTGGGTGTGATTGGCTCGGCTTGCGATGGTTACCGCCCTGCCGGCATTCGAGGTTGTTCCGCCTGCCGCACTGAGGAGGTCGAACAAACGCCTCGACCCCAACACCGGGTAGGTTCCCGGACGCGCTACTTCACCCATGACTTCAGCGCCGCTGCCGTACTCAGTTACCAGCAATGTGACGTGAGGATTCTTCACGTAGTTACCGGCCCGCAAAGCCTGCTCAATCTTCGACTGGGCATCTTCAAGATGCGATCCGCCGATGTGGATCGAATTTACCAGCGGCAGGTTGATATCGCCGTCGTTGTTGACGCGAGTCTTTAGCGTCAGTTCCGGAACCCCATACACCGACATTTCCAGCAGGTCTCCAGGCGAGACAACGTAGCGCGACTGATCTCGCACCACCAGAGGCCCTGGGGAGGAATTCGCCGGAGTCTCCATCTGCGCAGAGGAGTTCTGGGACTCAGGCGGCTGCCCTAGTGCCGGTTGAGTCTGTTGAGCTGCAGCGATCGCCGTAAAGACGGCCAGCGCGAAAGAAAAGAACAAGGCACAACGCACAGTGCCCTCTTTCAATGCCATTTTTGTACTCCAGTCCAGTCCGATAGGTCTCGAGGACCGGTACTTGGGAAATCAACAAAACAGAGCAATGCGAAGGTCGCTGACACGAGCTTACCACAGTATCTACCGGTGAAGATGACGCGGCTCTCCTGCCACCGGTGCAAGGGCAACGAGTTGCGGTTGCGGCTCAGCATTCTCGCCAATACCCTGCGCAACCTTTGGCGGCGACTGACCCTGCCGGGTGGTATCGAAGACTGGTCACTGACAAGCATGCAGCAGAGGCTGGTAAAAACGGGTCGGCGGCTGGTGAAGCATGCGCGGTACTACTAGCTCATGTTGGCGATAGGACATCCGACGGGAGGGCGGTTCGCAGCGATGCTGCGACGGATCGCGATGCTGTCGCTTCCGGAAAGCTAACGGCTGCTGGCATAGAACGCAAATCGATCGCTGAGAATCTGTGATGAGGGACAAATGTCGGAGAAATCGATGGGAAATGCTCACAATGAAGCAGCGGAGGCCAAGAAAGCACCGAATCGCTCAGCTTTTCAACCGCAGGAGGGAGTTTGGTCCCGCAAAACCAGCTACCAGCGGTACAATTCAGGCGAATCAGAGATGGAAAATAAGATTCCGGTTCAACGCCTCTGACGCCATGGTCTGACAGCCGCCCTGTGCCACAATCGCGTTCTGAATTGCGAAGGCGTATGCGATCACATCGTCGTGCAGTGTCGCTAGCTCAGGCGATAACGGAAAAGCCATATTTCTTAGCTAAAGGTGACCGCGAGACATGTTATTTAACAGCTTAAGGTTCCTGTTCCTCTTCTTTCCAATTGTCTATTTTGTCTATTGGAAATTGCGAACAAAGAACCAGAGGTATGTGTGGCTCACCATCGCAGGATACGTGTTTTATGGCAGCTGGAATTACAAGTTCTGCGGATTGATGGCGCTATCTACTCTCGTGAGCTACACGGCCGGGTTAGGAATGCTGCGGTGGGAGGAGGGGAGGGCCCGCAAACTCTGTCTCGTGCTACCGATCACGATTGATCTCCTGCTGCTGGGCTTTTTCAAATACTTCAATTTCGCGCTTGTGACGTTTACCTCCGTGGCAACCTGGCTGAAACATCCGATTAACATTAATCCAATTGACATTGTTCTGCCGGTCGGTATCTCGTTCTATACCTTTCATACCATCACCTACATTGTCGACAGTTACCGGCGTACGATCACGCCGACCAGAAACTTCTTCGAGTTCGCCTGCTACGTTTGCCTGTTTCCCCAGTTGGTGGCAGGGCCCATTGTGCGGTTTCGTCAAATCGAATCTGATCTGGAGAACATCGATCACGCCGACCGACTGCAGAGCATCAATCGAGGCTGGTCATTTTTCACGATCGGCATGATGAAGAAGGTTCTGATTGCCGACAGCATCGCCGCCATCATCAATCCGGCCCTGGCCGAATACTCTACGCTTTCCACTCTAAACACATGGTTATGTGTACTGGGGTACACCTATCAGCTGTATTTCGACTTTTCGGGCTATAGCGATATGGCTGTGGGATTGGGCTACATGTTTGGCGTTCGCCTGCCGCAGAACTTCAACTCGCCGTACAAATCCGTTGACATCTCTGATTTCTGGCGGCGCTGGCATATTTCTTTGTCGAGCTGTCTTCGGGACTACCTCTACGTACCCTTAGGGGGGAGTCGAGACGGGGAATGGAAGACCTATCAGAATTTGTTGATCACGATGCTGCTCGGCGGGTTGTGGCATGGCGCCAACTGGACGTTTGTGTTCTGGGGGGGGTATCACGGAGTGCTGCTCGGCCTCAATCGTCTGTATAAGGAAAACTTCGAGCGCTTGCATGTGAACCTTCGTCGGGTGCTGACGTTCTTTGCGGTGGTTATCGGATGGCTCTTCTTCCGAGCCACGGATTTCCACATGGCGTCAGTAATGCTGGGCCACATGTTCGCATATCACTCCGGACCGGCACTCGTGGCATGGCAAGGCTTGGTGATGCTCCTCGTAATAGCCTCTTTGATCGCGCACTTCGCGCCTAATACGTTCGAGCTCGAGCACGACTGGGGGAAGGTAGCGTCGGGTGCGTTCGCCGCAGCATACGTACTGTGTCTGGCGATTATTGCTGGAGGTTCGGTATCGCCGTTTCTTTACTTTCAGTTTTGAGAGAGCAAACATGTTGAGGATCAGGTGGTGGCAAGTCGGTGCACTGTGTCCCGGGCTCATGGCTCTTGTGCTCGTCTGTGACACATTAGGCCGGTTTGTCGCGTCCGATCTTATCGCCTTCCGTACCTGGGAGGCGGCATTGGAGCAGGGGCTGCAACTGGTGCCCGGACACTTCAAACCAAAGGTCGAGGTTCGAGTGCACGGTGCCTATGGTGATCTTGCGAACATGGGGAACATGAGATTCATGCGCGAGTATCACGATGAAGAGTTACGCACCGATGAGCTGGGATTCAGGAATTCTTACGACATTTTTGATACACAATACGGTGGAGTCGTCCTTGGCGACTCATTTGTCGTAGCGAGTTCACTGCCCGAAGGCGAAACTTTGCCGATTCGGCTTAGTCAGATTGCCAACGCGCATTTCTACAATGCCGGCGGGAGCGGCGGACTACTCATGCCGGATGAAGCCATGACTCTAGCCGCTACGCTGAAGATGCAGCCCGGAGTCGTCGTCTGTGAACTACTTGAACGTTTCGCGAGATTGTCGCCGCCCTCGGGCAAGAAGAAGACAATTGTCCCGTTCTGGGCTAAGTACTTGCAACATGCGGCACCAGGAGGCGCTGCAGACCCGATAGTGCCCTGGCTTGTGTCGGCGAGAGTCAAGCTCTCGCCAGAAAATTCCCCGATGACGGTTCTCAGCGAAAGACTCGTAAAGCGATTCAAGAATGGAAAGCTACAACCCAATACGTACGCGAATCGAGTCGTGCACGCAACCTTGCAAAACGGGGATCAGATGTTGTTCCTGCCTGAAGATCTCGAACCTGTGGGCGACGTAAACAAGATTTCTGCAGCCTGGGCGAAATACTTCGAATGGTACAACAACAGCTTAAAGCAGAAAGGCTGGAAGCTGGTCGTGTGCCTGGTTCCCAATAAGTACACCGTATATGGTCCCATTATCGAGCCGCCCGCCGAAGCTTTGCCCGGTGTAGCCCTGAATGATCGGATTGCTGAACAGCTGGAGAGCGCTGGCATCACCGTTGTCAATCTGACGCACCACCTGAGGACTCAGGCGGCAGAGGGTCTGGCAGCGCGGAAGTATGTCTACTGGCGTGACGACACTCACTGGAATGCTGTCGGGATCGACGTGGCGGCAGAGGACTTGCGAAAGTACGTCACTAACCACGACGTGCCCGATGCGCGCGTCGACTAAATACGGAAAATGGTAGTGGGCTACTTTGGCATCTATCCCACTCAGCGGTTGTCCCCGTGTTCGACGACCCAGCCACTCGCGCCAGATCGACATATGCGATTAAACCTATGCTCGAAGGCATCTTGCCAGATCATCCGTTTTCTACAACAATACAATCACACTGCGGGCCTCCAGCCTTGGCGCTACGGGTAACGACCCGTGGCTAGTCCCCGGCATTGCAGAGAATCCCACTTGGACCCTGGCTAATGGCAACTACTCCTTGTATTACTGGAGCGGCGACTTCGGCTGGGTAGGCGCCTACAGGGCGATATCGGACTTAAGGAACCTCTGAACTAGCCCCACTTTTTTAGGCGGGAATGACTTGAAAAGTGAGATTCAGATTGGTGCCTTCATTCCCAAGGTCTCTTATGAGGGTACCGGCTGGCCCGTGCCGATAGCCGGGCGCTCTTGGAAGACA
>DATBZX010000026.1:0-3600 GCA_036512955.1 Terriglobales bacterium | reverse complement strand
TCACAAGTGCTCACATGCAAAGAGTCCGCCGCCAGATAAACCGCGCGGCGTGGTCAATTCTGACCAGTATTCCGTGGCCGGGTAGCCGATATTCATACCTGCAAGTTCCCGCACGCTCGCACACGCGCGGAGCCAAACCGGAGGTAGATCGCAGCGTTGCCGGACGCACCGGGCCCCGCCGCGCATTCCGCGCGGCCGTTAACCAAGCTCCCAGAGAGAAGGTAGCAATGAAAGTCTTCACAAGGTTCTTGATCATCGTTTGCGTTTTCACGGTCTGCTTGTTCTTGTTGCCGAATGCATCGGCCGACACCTGGAACAAAAAGACCACAGTCACATTCAGCGCGCCGGTCGAAGTTCCCGGCGTAGGCGCCCAAGTTTTGCCGGCGGGCACATACATTTTCCAGATTCTGGAATCACCCTCGAACCGCCACATCGTCCGGATTTCCAACGCGGACGAAACCCATGTTTTCACCACTATCCTGGCGATTCCGAATTACCGTCTTCGCTCAACCGACAAGACCGTCATCACATTCAAAGAGCGGGCGGTAGGCGAAGCGCCAGCTATCCGGGCATGGTTCTATCCTGGCCGTCAATGGGGCGAGCAGTTCGTGTATCCGAAGGCGAAGGCACTCGAGTTGGCGAAGATCGTCAACGAGCCTGTGCTTTACACGCCTGTCGAGGTCGCAACTGTAGAAGACCTCCAGACGGCGCCGATCGCAGCTGTGACACCGACTGGAGAAGAGGCTCCCTTAGCGGAAGTCGTTGAAGCTCCCCCGGAGGAAGTAGCGGAAGCGAAAACTCTGCCGCAGACGGCGAGCTATTTGCCGCTGCTGGCATGCTTCGGGCTGCTCTCGTTGGGCGCGGCCGGCATCATGAGCAAGTACTCCGCGTAAAGCGGGAACGGGTGTGAATCCTGCGGCGCAAGCGGCGGGATTCGCCTACCGAGGCTGTACGTGTCCGGAAAACAAGACGGCGCGTACAGCCGCAAGGTTACTGCCTTCACGACTCGCGCTGGCGGCCAGATTGCTTCAGGACAAACTGAGGTCAGCATGTTCATCATCCGTGAATACGCAGCCTGCGCGCTCATGGCATTGATGCTGGTGGCGCTGCTGCTGGTAGCTTGCGGAATGGGTTACCTGCTGAAAGTCACCGGTATCATGTTCTTGCGGACGCTCCAGTCAGTGGCCTACCGCAGGGTCAGCCTGAAACGTGTGGCAACGAGATTGAGCCGTAGAAACGTGATTTGTGCCGGGGCAGAGCCGAGTGTGATCGCGGGTAGTCCGTTATGAGAATACGTATGGTTCGAATCCGGACTGCGGCACCCTCGCCTGCTGGTTATTTTTTTGCGATTATCTCCCTCTTGATGCTGCCCGCGTTTGCGCACGCCCAGCAAGCCAAGCCCTCTCCGCCTTCCGACGTTCCCTTTACGATCAATGTGAGCGTTGATGAAGTCGTCTTGCATGCGACCGTGCGGAACAATAAAGGCACTCCCGTGGCCGGACTTGGCAAAGATAACTTTCAGGTTTTCGAAGACCGAGTCCTGCAGACAATCAAGCATTTCAGCCACGAGGATGTTCCGGTGACGGTTGGGCTGGTGATCGATAACAGCGGCAGCATGGCACCCAAGCGGGCGGAGGTGATTGCCTCTGCCTTGGCCTTCGCCGGCTCCAGCAACCCGCTGGACCAGATGTTTCTGGTCAACTTCAACGAGCACGTTTCTTTCGGCCTTCCCCCAAAGACCCTCTTCACCGACCAGTCCGATCAACTGAAGACTGCCATGGGCACGGTCATCGCCGACGGCAAGACTGCGTTGTACGACGCGGTGGCCATCGCACTCGAGCACTTGAAGAAGGGGAATCGCGACAAGAAAGTACTGATCGTGGTCAGTGATGGCGCCGATAATGCCAGTACGCACACCCAGGCGCAGGTGCTGAGCTTGGTAACTCAATCCAACGCGATCATTTACGCGCTGGGGATTTACGAGCCTGACGACCCTGATCGGAATCCCCATGTCATGAGCGAACTCGCCAAAGCCAGCGGTGGCGAGGCGTACTTCCCGGAATCGTTGCGCGACGTGCTGCCGATCTGTCAACGCATCGCGCATGAGATTCGCAACCAGTACACCGTTTCCTACATTCCCACGAACCAAAAGCAGGACGGCACGTATCGCGCCATTCAGGTGCGGGCGGCATCGCCGGAGGGCCGCGGCTTGGCCGTGACTACGCGCGTTGGCTACTTGGCGCCATTGCAGCCGGCAGCCGCAACCGCTGGCGCAACCAAGCCGGAAGCGCGGAACTAAGATGCCTCCGCTGCCTGCGCAGCCTCCTCGCCGGAAGCGCCCGGCCTTGCGCTGGGCCCGCTGGCTCTTTCTTGTGCTGGGCGTCGCGTTGCTGGGATATGTTGGCTACACGTTCCTGGATGCGGAGCTGTTCCAGGCATATGAAAACTGGCGATTGAACCAGGCGGTGGAGAAATCAAGCACGCCGTCCGCGGTAGCACAGCCGCAAGTTTTACCTGCATCGTTATCGCCGCGCGATGAAGGCCGCCGCACGACGGTCGCTCCCGGCTCCGTGCTGGGACGGATCGAGATCAGCAGGATCGGCATCTCCGTCATCATCGTGGAAGGCATCGGCCGAAGGTCCTTACAACGGGCGGTCGGTCACATTCCCGGTACGGCTTTCCCCGGCGAGCAAGGGAACGTCGCGATTTCGGCGCACCGGGACACCTTTTTCAGGCCGCTGAAAGACATCCGCAAGGACGATGAAATTACGTTGACGACGGCCAATGGATCCTATCGCTATCGAGTGGACTCGATGAAGGTGGTCGCAGAGGAAGACACGGAAGTGCTGAACGATTCCGGCGCATCGGTACTGACCTTGGTGACCTGCTATCCCTTCTATTATGTGGGTCCGGCGCCGAAGAGATTCGTTGTGCGCGCGCGCCTCAACTGAGCACATCCATTCCTTGCTTTCATGTGTACGGTAAGGAGCCGAGGGGCCATCGTCCGCTTAAGACCACGAAGCTGCGTAATACCGCTTGTAGCAACTCCGGCAGCGGAAAGAGCGCATGAAAAACAAATAGACCAGCACATCCATGAAGGTGAGCTTGTTGGAGGGACGGACCTCAGTGCTGTGACACCACGGACATGGGCTCATGAAAGAACCTCCACGCACGCCGAAGCGGGACATGGAAACGATCCATCCAACCGGGGGAAGCGGTCGTTATTCCACAATTGAGCGCTTCCAAAGCCCTGTCGTCTGGTCAATTCTGACCAGTATTTGAAAGCCCCAGGACCAATACTCATTCATCGAGAGCGCAGCTCGATCCCGGTTGGGCCGGAGGCAGTTCTCCTCTCAAGGCGAAATTGAGATTCAAACGTTGATAGCAATCATAAAGTGAATTGCGCTCGTTGCATCGTTGTTGCTCTTGAAACGTCGGCAGAGGACAGATTCATGAAAAGCAAAATGCGTTGCGCGCGGTTGCTGGTAACGGCTTTCCTCAGCTTCTTGCCGCTTGCCGCATTTTCCCAGTCTCTTTCCGCCGGACCGACCGCCTGCAAAGGCGCCGGCTGCACTGTCCATCCGAAAGCCTCCACCACGA
>DATBZX010000025.1:0-8227 GCA_036512955.1 Terriglobales bacterium | reverse complement strand
CTTGGTGATGCCGCGCATGCGGCGGCCCTGCTTGTATTCGAATTCCGCGTGCGGCAACCCGAGTTCTGCGATCATCCCCCGGAAGTAGGGATAGGGGTCAGTGAACTTCTCGCGCAGAATGTCCACCACGGTCTTGTCATACAATCCGAAACCCGTGAAGTGCGTCAGCACCTTCACGTCGGTCAGTCTCGCCACCAGGCGATAGTAGGCGGTCCTCACGGCATACATGAAACCGCTTTCATCGCTGGCGTTCTTGATGGCGGCGACAATCGGCGTCCCCTTCTCCCATTCCCGGATCATCTCCCGGAACAGTTCGGGCGGGTCCTGCAGGTCGGCGTATAGAACGCCCACCGCGTCCCCCTGGGCCTGCAGAAATGCGTACATGGGCGAGCGCAGATGGCCGAAGTTTCGGGCATTAATGATGACTTTCACATGGCTGTCGGCAGCCGCAATCTCCCGCAGAATGGATACCGTCGCATCGTGCGAGGCGTTGTCGATGAAGATGTGCTCATAGCGGTATTCCGGCAGTTCCTGCATTACAGCCCGCATCCTCAGATAGAGCTCACGTATGTTGAGCTCCTCGTTGTAACAGGGCGTTACGATGCTGATCAGTCGTTTGCTCATGAAAGACGTAGCCCGCCCAAGGGCAGATGAAGACAGGACTTGCTGCAAGCAAGCATAAAGACCCGGCAAGGCTCACAAGAACCGGTTCAGAGCGCAGCCGGAGAAGTCTTGTAGTCCCGCATGAATGCGGAAAACGCATCCACGATGTAGTCCAGCATGGGCTCTGTGAGGCCGGGATACACGCCGATCCAAAACACGTTGCGCATGACGTAGTCTGTTATCTTCAATTCCCCGGCTACGCGATACTTCACTCCCTGATATGCAGGCTGCCGTACCAGATTACCCCCAAACAGCAGCCGGGTTCCAATCTTGCGGTTTTCCAGTGCCTCGATCAGAGCGTTGCGGGTGAAGGGCGCGTCTTCACGGACCCCCAACGGAAAACCAAACCAGCTCGGGTCTGCTTCGGGATAACTCTCTGGCAGGATTAGGACGTCATCAAAAGCTTGCAGCCGTTTGAGTAAATACCGGAAGTTCTTCTTCCGCGCAGCAATGAAATCCGGCAGCTTCTCCAGTTGCGACAACCCCAAAGCGGCTTGCATGTCGGTCGTCTTCAGGTTGTAGCCCACGTGGGAGTAGGTGTACTTGTGATCGTATCCGCATGGAAGTTCCCCTAACTGCCACTGAAAGCGTTTCCCGCAGGTATTGTCCTTGCCCGGTTCGCACCAGCAATCGCGGCCCCAGTCGCGGAAGGACTCCACCAGGGTTTTCAAAAGTGCCGAGTCCGTCAGCACCGCTCCGCCTTCACCCATGGTGATATGGTGGGCCGGATAAAAACTGACCGTTGCCAGGTCGCCAAATGTTCCCACCATTCGCCCTTTGTAGGTCGAACCCAGCGCGTCGCAACTGTCTTCCACGAACCACAGGTTGTACTTTTTCGCAAAGCCGACTATGGCATCCAAATCGCAAACGTTGCCGAGGGTATGGGCAAACATGATTGCCCGTGTCCGCTCGCTAAGCGCACCTTCCAGTTGTGTAGCGTCCAACTGGTAAGTGGGCAACGAGATGTCGACAAAAACCGGAACACATTGGTTCTGGATGATTGGGTTTACGGTGGTTGGGAAACCAGCGGCCAGAGTGATTACCTCATCGCCCGGTTTAAGCCGGCGATCTCCGAGTTTCGGAGACGTCAGCGCCGAGAACGCCACCAGATTGGCGGACGAACCCGAATTCACCAGCGAGCATCCGCGCACTCCGAAGTACCGCGCGAACTGGCGCTCGAATTCCTTTGCGAACCTGCCCGTGGTAAGCCAGCAATCCAGCGCTGCATCCACGATATTCCGCACATCACGACCGCTCAAGACCTTGCCGGAAACCGGTACAGCCGACTCACCAGCGGCGAAAGTCGGGTTGGGAAATTGCTCCCGAAAATACTCTTCTGTTAGCTCGAGTATCTGGTCACGGAGTTCGGACGCCCGACTGGTCATCCTTTGATTTTATTACACATTCTGACACTAATAACAGCAGTACGCTTCGGTGCAACACGTTCGCAATGGCATCCAGCGCCCAGCAGCGGGCCTGGGTATCCTCAGACGCAGTTGTATTAGAATTTACGATATGAGAAAGAATTTCCCGATTTTTGTTCACATTCGGCATTCCTTTTTATTGCTGCTTGCCTTCGCGGCCGTGGTGCTAATGGTTGCCTGCTCGTCCGCTAAGCCTCCGGCCGAGGAAACCCCCTCGAGTTCTACTGCGAAACCTGCGCCGCCGCCTATGCCGCGTCATGAGTTTGGCCCCAACGAAAAAGTGGTAGGAAGTGTTGACATCCTAACTGCGGTGCCTGCGACTCAGTCGGAGTCTGAACATTTATTGGCCCAAGGCTGGGCCGCCTCTACCGTCGCAGGAGTGCCGGTTACCGTTGTAGCGCTACTGATCGATGGAAAAGTGGTTGCCGAAACCAGGAGTTTCGATTCCCGATCGGACGTGGGCGCAGCATTCGGCAGGCCCGAGTTCGAAAAGTCCGGCTGGAAGATTGAAGCACCGATCAAGAAACTCGGTCCCGGAAGACATCCGGTTACAGTTCGCGCAACCAGCGCAACCGGCGACAAGTTGACCCTGCCGGGGGTTACCCTCTCACTTTAGTAATTCGGCCTGAAAGCGTTGCAGGCCAGGGACGGCTAGCAAAGTTGCATACGACGGCGCCGCATCTCCGTATTGTTGTGCTGCTATCGTGCGGCGCTGCTACGGTGTATCGTGTTACGCGGGCGTGCCCGCCATCAAAAGCTCAGACGTAAAAGACGAAGTCGTCCTGATACTTTCGGAACAGCGCAAAGCCGAGGAAGAGCGCAATCAGCGCGCATGCAAACGACGCGACAATCGATCGTGCCCTGGGTAATTGACCGTAATAAACCGACAGCCGGAACCCGTTAATGACGTAAATGAGTGGGTTCAGCTTGAAGATCCATTGCCGGTTCGCGGGTATGAAGTCCAGCGAATAGATGATGGGTGTCAGGTAGAACCAGGCCGACAGCAGAATCTGAATGATGTGGGTCACGTCCCGGTAATATACGTTGGCGGCAGCGAATAAAAAGCACGTCCCAAGCGTGAAAATCGAAAGCGCTAGAATTGGTACTGGAAGGTACAGCCACGTCAGGTGGAAAGGGTACCTCATCGCCAGCACCAGCAAAGCCAGCGGAATTAGCGAGAGCACCAGGTTAATGAGGTTCGCCACCACCGCCGCCATCGGAAACACCAACTTGGCAACCTTGATCTTCTTGATCAGTTCGGCGTTCCCAACGATCGATTCCACTCCGTAAGAGAGCGACTGCGAGAAGAATGTCCAGGGCAGCAGTGCGCTTAACAAGAAGATCGGATAATTACGAATTGGGAACCGCATGATAGTCGAAAACACTGCTGTAAGTACCAGCATCAGAAGGGCAGGATTTAGAAGGGCCCACATAAATCCCAGGACTGACCGTTTGTAGCGGATGGTCAGCTCCTTCAGGGCCAACGCCCAAATAAGTTCGCGATTGCGGTACGACTCGAACACCAGTTCTCTCATAGTCGGTCCGTGCTGAATCGAGCGGCCGCAGTTCCTGACCGCACGCGAGGTTTTAGAATACATCAGGCTCAGCGGTCGCTGTGGCTGCGTCCTCGAAACGAATAACAGCTAAGTTCAGCTATTGAATGTCACTCGTTATCCGGACTCGCCGTCACGCCTTTGTGACGTTTCACCCCGCAACAACTGCAATCCAGTGTGACAGGCCGTCACGCTTCGCCGGTGAGTACCCTTCCAACGCTGGCAGCGGCATCGGCAGAATCACGAACTCAGTCAAACGACGGGCCTAGTACTTGCTCGTCAGAGTGGTTGCCTTCGCCAGCCCAAAGACCCGCCGTAACGATCTGTATCGGACTAGGATCAGCGACCAATTGGCGTGCTGCCTATTTTCAACCGCCGCGATGCCACATCGGACTCGCTGGTGAAGCCTCAGTCCCTGCGACAGACGATGTTCCAGCGATCTGGCAGATATTCCCAATTTGGGATTTCGGTAAATTAAGTCAGAGCGGCGTATTAAAGGTAACCGGCAACAGATTACCATTGCGTAAGAAGTTGGTTACCTTAATTTGCGAGGCTTCCCCATGCCAACTCGTCTGTTCCAAACGCTTTTCGTCCTTGCGGTGATCTGGGCTCCGTGGGCTCGAGCTGAAAGCACCGATTGCACCATGCCGGTTCTGGTAATCCCGGATGGCCGAATCACGCAATCCACATTTTCTCAAAATACGACGTATTGGTACGGCATTTATGCCCAGGGGGGACACTCCTATTCGGTCGAGTTCGTCCCACCGGCCGACAACTACCTCAATCTCAGCAAGGTGCAGATCAGCCCTCTTAGCGTTTTTGGTCCCAGTGATTCATTGGCGGGGTGTCGCGGGAGCTCCACTCTGCCGGTGACTCAGAACAGTGGATATGCGCCGGTGATTCTAAGAAACGGCAACGGTGCGGGACGGCGGGTGTCGTTCACTGCTGCCAGCGCGGGCCTATATCTCATGGCTGTGACCAACATCGCAGGCACTGGTAGCTACTCTTTCAGAGCAGTGGACACCACGTTGTTCAATATGCGTTGGAGCACCAGGGGCGGTTATGGCGATCAGTGGGGGTTCCTGAATATCTCCGACATGCCGGTGACCGGCCTCTTAACGATTTACGATTGGAGTAACACTCCCATTGTCTCAAGCCAGTTCACGGTCCCGGCTTTGGGGGAGGTGACCAGGAATGCCAGCCCGAGTGATCTGAACCTTCCAGATCGGAGTAATGGATTTGCGATGTTCAGCCATAACGGTCCTCCCGGTGCGATTATTGCCGATGCATACATGATCAGCTCTACGGGGCTGGTCGTTACTTATACGAAGTTCGAAAGTGGCGGTACTCGATGAGGATGGCGGAAGTGGAGATTCCACTGCGGATCTGAGATCAATTCTGGCGGCCCGATTATGGGACAAATGAGAGTGCGGGCATCGGGCGACAATGCGTCTTCGCGCATTAACTGAATCACCCCAAGATGGATTTTCCCCGAGATATGATTAATGCAGGACAACAATTACGTTGCACGTGTGTTACAAAAGCACGAGCGGTCTGACTGCAATCCTGCTGTCACTATCCGATTAAAATGGATTCGCTTAGGTTTACTTCTCTCACGATAAACGACGGTATTCTCTTGGTCAGCGGCGCCGGGGATGGCGATACCGGCGGGGGGTTGTGGGCTTTCGGTGGTCGAAATTCGGAGACCATTGACCGCATCAGCACGGCGGGCATTACGCTCCTCGGAGACCGGCTGGCGCGGTTGCTGCGCACTCCCCTGAATACCGGCGGCGGCGAGATCCTCATCTACGACAGCCGCGGCGTCTCCCATTATTTTCGAGTTGACGAACTGTCCGATCCCCGCTACATGGCGTGGGATGGCAAGCATCTTATCGTCTCGTCCACCGGGAAAAACAGCCTGGTGTGGATCACACCGGGTGGAGAGGTGGTGCGGCGTTGGCGGGCGCCCGGCGACGACGACTCGTGGCACCTGAACGATGTCTGTCTCGTCGGCCAACGCCTATATGCATGCGCCTTCGGTAAATATGAGGACTACCGCGGCTACAAGGATCATCTGTCAAGGGGGGATGGGATCGTATTCGACATTGCTTCTGGTCGCAGTGTGGTGACGGGTCTCTGCGCGCCTCACAGCCCGCGTTATTTTGATGGCGCTTGGACGGTATGTGATTCGCTGCGCAACTCTGTCGTGCAAGTAGATGCGGACGGCCATCTGAGGCGTAAGGTAAAACTTCGCTCATTCACCCGCGGGTTGGCCGTAACCGATCACTACATCATCGTTGGAGAAAGCGTGCAGCGTCGGACCGACGACGGTCCGACGACAGGATCGGTGGCGATTCTGCTCCGCTCCGATTTCAGCTTTGTCACCCGGGTGGAGGTTCCGTTCCGCGAAGTAAGCGAGATTGTGGTCGCCCCGCGTGCTCTATTGGAAGCGGTTAAAACGGGGTTCCGGACCAATCCTCTGCGCGTTGCCGAGAGCGATCAATTACAGATGTTTCGAGATGTGGGGATTGAGCCCAGACGACTTTGGGCGGTTAGTGAACGATTAGATCCCAAGCAGTTAAGAGTCCGTATAGAGGCTTCGATTCCCGCCAGCTTCGTTGCCGGACAACTGACTCTGGTAGAATGCACGGTTCACAATCTCTCGGATGCTTTCCTGTGTTCCGAGCTGCCGCACCCTGTCCGACTTTCTTACAGGTGGAAAAGCACCGGCGATTCTGGCGCGGTCGCCAGCGGCGATGGCATTCGGACCCAACTCCCCTGCATTCTGCCGCCGGACGGATCGATTGATCTCCGCGTAGAGGTTCAGCCGCCCGATAGTGTAGGAGAGTTCGAAATTTTCATAACGATGGTCCAGGAATTCGTTGCCTGGTTTGACGATGTTGACGCCTCGAACGCTTTCTCCGCGAAGGTGACAGTGGTGGCGGCGGCGGTACCGAGCAGTTCACTGGTAGCGTAATCTCGCAACGCGTTAGTAATCGTCATCCGACGCGTCCATCGACGTTCGGCAGGCGCGATTATGAGCCAGTCAAACTGGGTCCGTACCGGAGCGTCACCTCCCAGTCTGTGTACAATCCCGTTAGACCCGCGTGAAGACTGTCGCCATCGCCATTCCGTCGCTGCATCGGCCCGATCTCACCGCACGCTGCATTGAATCCATCCAACGCCAGACATTGCCCGCCGAGCAGTGGAAGATCGTCGTCATCGAGAATGAAGCGCACCCTGACAGCATCCTCCCCGATCCGCTGCCGCGCAACACCATGCGCATCGAACTTCCGACGAATGAAGGTACGACGAATTCCATCAATCGCGGCATGGCGGCGGTGCCCTCGCCCTATGTCCTGCTACTGAACAACGATGTTGAGCTTGCGCCTGACTACTTGGAGAAACTGGTAAGGACGCTCGACGAGGATGAGACGCTTGGCTTCGCCACCGGAAAGTTGTTGCGGGCTAGTGAGCCCACGCGACTGGACGGCGCTGGTGATGCAATGTTGCTCGCTGGAGCGTCGTACAGGCTTGGCCATCTTGATCGCGACCAGGGGCAGTTCGATCAGCGCATGCCGCTGCTGTCCGCATGTGGCGCGGCGGTACTGTATCGCTGCAAGGCGTTCCTCTTGTGCGGGGCGTTGGATGCCGACTTCTTTGCGTACCTCGACGATCTCGATCTGGCGCTGCGCGCTCACCTGATCGGCTACCGCGGTGTCTATGTCCCCAATGCCGTTGCCTATCACATTGGCAGCGCGACGCTCGGACAGGCGCTGCACCCGCGCGTGGTCGAGTACATTACCCGCAACCAGTTCTTCGTGCTGATTAAGGACTATCCGAAGGCCGTCTTTCTCCGCCTGCTGCCGCGCATTGTGGTGTACCAGTTGTTGTGGTTCCTGTTTTCCGTGAAGCGCGGTAGCTTTGGCGCGTACCTGCGAGGGCTCCGTGGCGCCATCCGCGGTAGAAGGCGCATGGTGCACAAGCATCGCAACCTGATGGCCAAACGCAAGATCGACGACGTGCAGTTGCTTGCTCTCATGCAGATGTCAGAGCGACAGGTTTACTTATGGCATCGGTCGCAGCCGGAAGCTGAACGCTCGTCGCTGCTGAATCTATACTTCCGGCTCTTTGCTCCACGCCAGCAATAGTTTGCAGCATTGCGTGTCCGGGTTCGTCACGTTATCTTGTAAATGACCCGATTGATCATGCAGGTTTCTCCCGAAATCGCCGCTGAGTTGCGCCGCATCCTGCTCGGGGATGCCGCTCGGCTGGTCGTAGCCATTGTTTCTATGGCCATCGGACTGGGCTCCATCCTGGTGCAATGGATGCGCCGGAATACCCAGGACCGAGTGCGCCTCTGGTTTGGCCTCCTCGCCTTCATGTATGGGTACCGCGCGTTGCTGATGACCCAGTCAGCGCAGTATTTTCTAACCGCGCGCACCATCGAATTCCAGATTGCCCTGATCACCTTCACGATTGGCATTCCGGCGGTGTTGTTTGGCTGGGGGCTGGTTTCGCAGAAACACAATTCGGTGACCAAGTCACTACTTACCGCGAACGCACTGATGGCGGCCACATTCCTGG
>DATBZX010000024.1:0-6319 GCA_036512955.1 Terriglobales bacterium | reverse complement strand
GAAACCTCTCCCTTCAAGCTGCTGCTGTCAGTACTGGGAACCGAATCGCAGGATCCGCCCTGTCTGCCATTGTCAGGCCAGGTGTGGCACATGCGCGCGGAATGCATCGGCGGTCGAGGGGATTACGTCAAGGTGGCGCAGCGCATGGCGAGGCTCGCCGGGGGCGTGTTGCCCATCGAAGCGGTTCACGACGAGTTCGACTGGCGCCAGGGAGTGGCCTGGCTGTCGTTCACGCTTTGTGGGCGCGAATATCGCTGGCCCGGCCGAATCGAGGAACGCTGGATCGATCCCAACATTCTGAGCCGATTCGTGGGGCTGCTGGCCGAGCAGGAGAGCGAGTTGCGCTTCACCGGGCTCGATCTCGGGGGGCAGGATTGCTTAATCGGTTGCGCAACTGATGAACAATTCAACGCCTTGCGCAAACGCACCGGCCTGGATTTCGAGTGGCTGGGGTAGGCGAGCTTCCGGGTTGCCGTGCTTACTCCAGGCAAAGAAAAACGGACCGGAAGGCATGGCGATCACCAACCAGTACTCGGGATGGGCAGGCGGCCCCGTTTTCGCGTCCACGATTTTGGGAGACGCCGCGGTGGTCCTGACTGCCCCGAACTACAACGTCGTCGGCTATCCCTACGAGAGCGCAGCGAGCGTGATCTTCGAGGAAGCGCCGTTCTCCACCACTCCGAAGCCGGGCTCGATGCTGCTGCTGGGTTCCGGCATTGTCGCACTGGCGGGCTGTGCGGGTCGCAAGTTCATGCTGTGACTTTGAATTGACACACTGTGGTACCCACCGGCCGGAGCGCAAGCTCCGGCCTTTCTGCGTCTCGAAAGGCGCACCCCGGCTGGGCGTCCAAATGGGAACAGACCTACCACTTATATGCAACGGTTTGCACCTGTGCGGCTAAGATGCTCATTACTCTTGTGTGATTCTTGCTTCTTGGTGAGCCTCGCGAAATATTCGGCAAAAGTCACTAAGTAGTATAAGAATCATAAGTTTATATGTTATATAATATTGCCATCCCGTAATTACATACTGAGAAATGAAATACTGCCAGCATTGGCCAGCAAGTTGCTTAAGATACACCGGGGTGCCTCGATCGTCTTCAATCGGGGTTTCTTGTCATCGCGCTACGAGGAGTTCTGGTTCTCAAATCGATACGGTTTTCGTGGTCGACCTAGGTCAATCAGCAATGCAGGTGAATGCCTGCCATAGTTATGGAGGAAAAATGAATCTGAAAAGGGCGATCTTTGTCTTGGTACTGGCTGGCTTCTGTGCAGCCGCGTTGCCTTCACAGGCTAGTCTGTCACTTGTCAATCAGTGGGTTGGCGACTATGGCTATGCGCAGAGCGGCTGCGGGTCTGTGACCCAACTCTGCACGATCAACTTGGGAAGCGTTCCGATGGGTGCAACGATCACGCAGGCTTACATGTATTCGGCTGAATTTGGTGGTCCGTTCGTACCCTCCGTCAGCTTGAATGGAACGTCACTTATCTTCCATTCTGTGGTCATGCAGAGCCCCACGTGTTGTGGTCTCGGTTCGGCACGAGCTGACGTCACCAGTATCGTAAACGCGGCGTGGAACTCTACCACGGGAACCTTTAGCCCCTTTACGGTTCAGGAGGGCGCAACGCAGTCGGGGATAGACGGCGAAGCGTTAATTGTGGTGTACAAGTTCAACAATCCGCTAATCTTGAACACCGTAGCAGTTTTGGACGGATGGTCCACCTCGAGTGGCGACCACAGCACGATCACCTTCGCCAATCCGCTCAGTGGCTTTGCGCAGATGTCCATCGCCGACAGCTTCAGTTGCTGCGGCCAGAACTCCACCATCACGGTGAACGGCACTGTGATTACCACAAATGCGGGAAACAACGACGACAGCCAGGACGGTTTCGTCTCAAATGGAAACCTGATTACCTCCGGCGGACCGGGCAGTCCCTATCCCGGGTTCTCTTCCTGCCTGCCGAGCTATACCGCCGACCACGAGAGTTATGACTTGGTTGCCTGTGCCGGAGTAACCGGTGCGACAACCGTTAACGTTTCGACCGTCAACCCGTCGGGCGACGACAACATCTTCGAGGAGTCGTTCTGGGTCGCGGGACAAGCTAGTGTGAGCACCACGCCTGAGCCTGGCACGCTGGTTATGTTCGGCTCCGGCATCGTCGGCCTAGCCGGCCTGCTTCGCCGCAAACTGATGCTGTAAGCTACACAAAACACTGCATTACCCAAATGGCCGGAGCCGAATGCTCCGGCCATTTTCCGTCGAGTTTGGGTGCACGGCTCTCCCGCGAATCGGCGGCAAATGGTGGGACCGCGTCCGCCTCGGCGTCTCCCGGTTGCTATCGTTTCTGCCGCACGCATTTTGCGTGACTTCCCACGCCCTCTGCCTTATCCACGAGACTGGGATGTTTCCCCTGAGGGGCGAAGCATGCCACGTCGGAAGTTGTCATTCCGGCGGTGGCGCATGGTTCGGGTGAGTCAAATTCACCGACCTCCAAGGTTCTTTGAAATGTCGAATCCTCTAGGCAGTGTGCAGGAAATGCAGATATAAGTCCTTATGGCTGAAATGGATAGCCGTAAACTATTTGTAATCAATTTTTTGCCGCTAATTTCAGCCTAACCCATTGAAAACAAAGGATGCGTGCAAAAGTAAATTTGACAAATCTGCAAGTTCGCCACAGTCTTAACTCGTGTCCCGCTCCGCCCGGGCTACCGTGACAGTTGTTAACGACTATTTGCTTGTTGCTACACTCAGTCACGTCCCTAATGAACCTCACCAACCGCGTCTATCTTGCCGTGCATCTCGCGCTGACGGTGCTGGTGTGCGCTCGCTCTTCGCAGGTCGCGCACTGGCCGTGGTATGTGGCATGGAATGTGATGGCGATGGCCGCGATTCTCGTTTTCGCAGGCAAGCAGCACAACAGCTCGCGCTGGGAGTTCGTCCACGACTGGCTGCCCGGCCTCTTCTTCATCACTGTGTTCGAGGAAGTGTCGTTTCTGTCGCTGGGGTTGCGGGGCGCGTGGCAGAACGCTTATCTGGTGAGATGGGAAGCGGCGCTGTTCGCGGTGCCTCCGGCGGAATGGCTGCATCGCTACTCGTCGCTCTGGTTCCGCGAGCTGCTGGAGTTCGGCTACTTCAGCTTCTACCCGCTCTATCCAGCCGTCGCCGGAGTGCTTTGGGCATGGCGGCGCCGGTCCCGATACGCGGGGGCATTCCGCAGCATGACGGACGGGCTCAGCGTGGGCTATGCCGTTTGTTACGCCACCTACCTGCTGTTCCCTACGCGTAGCCCAGCTCACAATGTGCGACTTGCGGCTTCCGCGCTGCCCGTCGTGGAATCGTCAGGGCCATTCCACTTCCTGGTGCGGCTGATCCAAAACAACGCCGGGGTGCATGGCAACGCCTTTCCCAGCGGACACATCATGCTGGGGTTCGCAGTGCTGGTGTTCGTGGTCCGCTATTTCCCGCGGTTCGCTCCGTGGCTGGCGGTCTGCGTCGTGCTGATGAGCATCGGCGCGGTCTATGACGGCTATCACTACGCCATCGACGTGGTGGCGGGGGCGGCCCTGGGACTGGCGGTAGGAGCGGCGTTTGTAGGGCGACGAACAATCAGCAATCAGCTTGTGTGATCCTGAGCGGAGGCGGCCTTGGCACCGAACTCGCAGGCCCCCGATTTCCACCACGAGATCTCATAATGCCACGCAGCAAAAAGCCCTTCCGGTGGGGAGGGCTTATCGTTCTAACTGTTGAAAACGAATAGACTTACGCCTTGACGATCTTGCCACTGCGGAGGCAGGAGGTGCAGACCCGCATGCGCTTGTTGCCGTGGGCTGTTTTGGCCTTCACGGGGCGGAGGTTGACGCTCCAGCGGCGCTTGGTGACGTTGTGGGCGTGACTGATGTTGTTACCCGACTGCGGCCCTTTGCCGCAAACTTCGCAAACTTGTGCCATGACTTACTCCAGATGATTCCCGAGGTGCGGGGCGAAACTATGATTATACCCGGAAAAACGAGGTTCCGGCAAGGCGAGCGCCGTTGGGGTGGCCGGGGACACATTGAGGCACGGGCCCCAAAGACCAGGGGCGGCCGCGCACCCGGAAATCCGCGCAGGCCAAGGCCCCACACGCGAGGGGAGCGCAGCGCGCCGGATCGGCTACTGTTTCTTGGCGGCTTCGTCGATCAGCTGTGCAACTTTTGAATCGGCACCCACCGGCTCCACGAACACAATGCTGTTGGCGTTCAGGTACATGCGATCGGGCCCGTGCAGCTCCTTGCCGCGCTTCACCAGCATGTTAGTGACCTGCTTGGTTTCAGGATTGCTCTGGCTGACGATGTAGAACACGTCAGTCAGCACCGGGCTGGCCGTTCCGAAGCCCGCGAGTTTTCCGTAATAGACAGAATTATTGCTGAGCAGCACGGCTTGGTATGGAGTGGTGAAGGTGACAGCGGTGGGCGGGGTGGCGCAACCCGCCATCAGGATGAGGGTGACGAACATCAACAAAGACAATGCAATCGCAGGTAGCTTCATGCTGTTTCTCCGGGGGGCCGTGTTGCGGCCAGAATGATCGTAAATGGTTGGTGGCAAATTGTCGCATTGAACTGACTCGTCGCAGATAGAAAAGCGGCCTGACTGCATCTAATCAGGCCGCGTCTCAGACGAAGTAAAAACTACTTCTTCAAGCGGCGGCGTAAGCCATACGACAAGCTGAGCAGTCCGCTGCCCAGCAGGAGGAACGTGCCGGGCTCGGGAGTTGTACCGATATTCGATGCCGCCGTCAGCTGTACAAAGCCGCCGGCGTTATTGTAGTTAACCACCCACATCTCCGTACCGTTATTGAAGATGTCGTTCAGGATGTTGGCGTAGGTACCGGAAAGTTGTCCCGGGTTGAGCAGGAGGAACGTGAAAGACGTGCCGACTGCCGGATTGTACCCTGACTGCAGCAGGATATCGAGCGTGCCATTCAGGGAAGCGGATCCGGCGACGTTGACCACACCAAAAGCGGTTGCGGAGTTGATCATCTCTCCGAACGTCCCGTTGGCCAGTTGAATGAAGCCCGGGCCGGTCGCGGTACCGGTGCCCACCACGAAGGTTGACGTGCTGTCGATGTTGAGGGTCCCAAGATTGTTGAAGAAAGGAGGATCGATCGTCGAGCCGTGGGTCACCGAAATTGACCCGGCATTCGCCAAGCCAGCCGTAGCATGGAGCGTGTCGCTGGGACCGTTCACGTTGATCTGGCCGGTTGCGGTATTCGTCAGCAGGCTGGCGAACGTCATGGTGTTTCCGCCGGTGCCGCCGAATCCAGAAGTAGACAGCGTTCCGTTATTCGTCGTCGCGCCATTGACGTTCAGGCTGCTGGCGTTCTCCAGATCCACCGTTCCGCCATTGAGCAGGGTGCCGGTGAAGGTCGCGCCGGCTCCGCCGGTCACAGCGAACAACGCGCCGCTGTTGTTGGTGACGTTGCCGCCAACGGTTGCGATGTCGCCGGCGCTCTCAAGGCCGAACTTGCCATTGTTCGTCAGGTTGCCTGTGATGTGAATCGTATTGTTGCCGGCTCCGTTAAAGCCGGTGTAGATGCCCTGCGGTCCGCTCGCGTTGTTGGTGACGTTACCCGTGACGGTCAGCGTGCTGCCGGCATCCACATCAATAAATCCGCCGGCATTATTGGTTAGGCTGTTGCCGATGGTCTGGCTGGCGCCGTTCGCGAAGGTGACGCTGCCGGAAACGCTCGACAGGTTGGCGAAGCCGGTGTTGGCCACGCCTCCGACTTCGAAGTTTCCGCCAATCGTCCAGCTCGCGCCCGCAAGCACGCTGGTCACGCCCAGCGGCTGGCCGGTCAGGTTCAGCGTCGCGCCGTGGCCGATGGTAACGCTTCCGTTATTCGAGACGGTGGCCGCCGTGATCGTGCTGCCGGTGCCCGTAAAGGACAGAATGCCCTGCTGGCCTACGCTCAGGCCGTTGGTGATGGAAAGCGTCTGCGCCGTGCCACCATCCGTCAGCTCGGAGGTGAATCCGTTGCTGGCGCCGCCGACCGCTAGCGAATTCACGGTGCTGCTGCCCACATCCATCGTCACAAGGTCGTTGCCGCCGGAGAAGATGATCACGTCGAAGGTCGGCTGAGGCACGCCGATGCTCCATTGCGGGCCGTTGCTCCAAACCCCCGTTCCGCCATTCCATAGATCGGTGGTAGAGAGGAACGCCGTTGACAGCTCGACAAAGTTCGAACCGTAAATGACGTTCAGTATTTCGCCATTTCCGATGTTCAAGCCGTTGGTGATGGCAAATGTGCCGGTCACCGAGCCTCCGGTTGTGAGGAACTTGAA
>DATBZX010000023.1:0-3495 GCA_036512955.1 Terriglobales bacterium | reverse complement strand
TTCGGAAACGATCTCCTGCTCGTGGTGCTGGTCGCCAGACACCACGGGTATCTGCCCCTCTATGTCCTGGCCGCATCGTTAGGGTCGGCAACCGGAGTTCTGTTGTTGGATCTGGTCTGTCGCAAAGGTGGCGAGGAAGGCATCAAGAAGATGGTGAGCGCCAGACGCATCAACTACCTGAAGAAGAAGATGAGCCAGAGTGCGGCCGTCCCTCTGATCGTTGCCTGCGTGGCGCCGCCTCCGTTTCCATTCACCGCTGTCATCGCCGCCGCGAGCGCATTCCAGTACCCGAAGATGCGACTGCTGGCCTATGTCCTCGGCGCCCGCGCCGTTCGGTTCACTCTCATCGGGCTTGCAGCAATGACGTTCGGGCGCCGGATTCTCCGCATTGCGAACTCGCCGCAATTTATCTGGTTCATCGTGGGGTTTTCCACGTTGTGCATCGTTGGAAGCGCGTTGTCGATCCTGCGTTGGGTTCGGCTGAGCCGCTCCCGATAGGCGGAGAGGATCGGATCCCAGCCTTCGAGGGTCCCCAGTCTGAGTACTCTACCAGGTCAATTTTCGAGTACCTAAGGAGTCGTAAATAAATAACATTTACATCTACCATCCTGATGTGTTATGACATTGGGCATGGACACCGATGCCCAACTCGCCCAGTACTTTGCTGGCATGTGGCCGCATTTGGACGAACACGCCCGGCGCCTGGTGGCCGCCAGCCAAGCCGTGGAACTCGGTTATGGCGGCATTTCGCGGGTCAGCCGCGCCTGCGGCCTGTCGCGCGTCACGTTGACCAAGGGCGTTGAGGAATTGCAGGCCGCGCCGCTGGCCCCGGGCCGGGTTCGCCACGAGGGCGGCGGACGACACACGTTGACGTCCAACGATCCCGGCCTGACGCCCGCCTTGGACGGCATGGTCGAGCCGACGGCGCGAGGCGACCCGCAGTCGCCCCTGCGCTGGACCTGCAAAAGCGCCCGCACGCTGGCGGCGGAACTCACGGCCCGGCACCACCCGGTCAGCCACACCAAAGTCACCCAACTCCTGCGGGAGGATGGCTACAGCCTGCAGGGCAACCGCAAGACCGAGGAGGGAGACGATCATCCCGATCGCGACACGCAGTTCCGACATATCAACGGCGCCGTCAAACACGCTTTGCGGGCGGGCGAGCCCGTAATTTCCGTGGACACGAAGAAGAAGGAATTGATCGGCAACTACCAGAACCAGGGTCGCCAGTGGCGCCAAACGGGGACGGCGGACAAAGTCAACGGACATGATTTTCCGGGTCCCGATGTGCCCCGCGCGTATCCCTACGGGGTTTACGACCTGGGTCGTAATGCCGGCTTCGTCAACGTGGGCACGGATCATGACACGGGCGCATTCGCGGTGGCTTCGATCCGCGGCTGGTGGCGCGCCGAGGGCCGCCGCCTGTATCCTCGCACTCGGCGGCTGCTGATCACCGCCGATGCCGGCGGTAGCAACGGCTGGCGACTGCGGCTGTGGAAGTGGGAGTTGCAGGGCCTAGCCGACCAGACGGGGCTGACGCTGACGGTCTGCCATTTTCCGCCGGGCACGAGCAAATGGAACAAGGTAGAGCACCGGTTGTTTTCCTTCATCTCGTCCAATTGGCGCGGCGAGCCGTTGCGTGATTACGAGACAGTGGTGCGGCTGATCGCCGGGACGACGACGGCCAAGGGCCTAAAAGTGACTTGTCGGCTGGATCACCGCAAGTACCCGGTTGGGCGAAAGATCACAGATGAAGCGTTTGCCGTAGTTGATTAGCGGGTAGACTAAGGTCGCGGAAGTTTTCTGCTGGACAAATCGGTGGAGTTCGTTTATCGTAGGGTGGATGAATGGGTCCAAACCACCTCAGCCCGACGACCAACCGGAACACGTCGAAGAATTGCAGCGGGAGATCAAGCGTCTGCAAGCCGAGAACGAGGGGCTGAAAAAGAAGATCGAGGGTTTGGAAGAGGAACTCCGGGCCAGCAAATGGCAGGCGGCGCCGTTCTCCAAAGGGCAGCGGAAGGCCAATCCTAAGCGGCCTGGACGGATAGCGGGGCAGGGCGATTTCCGGTATCGTCCAGCGCCGGCGGGGCCAATCGGCGGCGAGATCGTGGAAGCGGCAGCGCCAACACGCTGCCCGAGTTGCGGCGGAGTGTTGGAGGTGGAAGCCGAAGAGTGGGCGACCACGACCGATCTCCCGGTTCAACCCCAACCGGAAGTTACCCGTTACCGCGTGCCAGTTTGCCGCTGCAGCCAGTGTGGCAAGCGCGTGAGAGGTACAGCGCCGGGCTTGGCAGCGGACCAGTTTGGGGCCACGGCACATCGGGTGGGGCCGGGAGTCAAAGCGGCGGCACACGCGTTGCATTATGGGGCGGGCATACCCGTGCGGAAACTGCCGATGGTGCTGAAGGAACTCACCGGGATCACTCTCACTCAGGGTGCCATGACGCAAGACGCCTTGCGGCGCGGGGAAGCAGAGGTGGGTGCCCGCTATCGGCAACTGTGCGGCGGCATGCGAGAAGCTCCCGTGGTCAATACCGACGACACCGGATGGCGCGTCGGGGGAAGCACTGCTCATCTGATGGTATTTGTCAGCGCGCAAAGCACGGTATATCAGATCCGTGCGCGCCACCGTAACGAAGAGGTGCGGGAGGTGATCCCCGGCGACTATGCCGGAGTCATGGGAACCGATCGCGGCAAAAGCTACGATGCCGAGGAATTCAATGCCGTCGCGCAACAGAAGTGCCTGAGCCATCTTCAGCGCAACCTTACGGAAGTGTTGGAGACCAAGAAGGGCCGTGCGCGTGAGTTCGGTCTGGGTTTGAAAGACATGCTCCGGCAGAGCATAGAGCTTCACCACAGGCGCTCCCTTCTGCCGCCTGCCGACTACCAACTCCAGGTCCAGCAGATCGACGCGGCTCTCACCATTCACCTGCGGCACCGCATCTTGAAGGACGATGACAATCAGAGACTGCTGGACGGTATCGGTCTGCACCAGGACCGTGGCAACCTGCTTCGCTTCCTCAGCGTCGAGGGACTCGAACCGACCAACAACCGGGCGGAGCGAGCACTCCGACCAGCTGTGATCGCCCGCAAAGTTTCCCAGTGCTCGAAGAACCAACGCGGCGCCGAAGCTTTCGCGGCTTTCGTCAGTGTGGTTCAAACAGCCACTCAGTCGGGCGCTCAATCCACCGTCGCCTATCTGCGGAATCTCTTCTCGACTCCGGCGTCGCCATCCGGTTGAACCTTCTCTGCTCCCGACCTACCCTCTCCCGAAGACTCAGTCTCCTCAGCAAACCGAACGAAGACTCAATGTCGTGCAGCTTCACGTGAGGCTCGGCACCCGCTAATCGAGTACCATTGTAGCGCCTGAATGTTCTATAGTTCCGGCAGAAGTACCGCACTCGCGAATCGGAACCCGGTACCAATACGCACCACCGAGCTCCTCGAGTTGTGCGCGACTCGTAATAGCGGCTTGGAGCGGTCAAAGCTTGG
>DATBZX010000022.1:0-7514 GCA_036512955.1 Terriglobales bacterium | reverse complement strand
CCGGAGACGAAGGCGCGGGTCCACTATCCCGACCCAGCTGTGGAAGTCGTCGATCCCCGTTTCGCGCAATACGTAGTGGGCAATGCGGCCGTAGAGCGGCTCTATACCGGCTGCCGTTGGGCCGAAGGCCCGGTCTGGTTCGGCGACGGCCGCTACCTGCTGTGGAGCGACATTCCTAACAACCGCATACTCCGCTGGCTCGAAGACACCGGCGAGGTCAGCGTCTTCCGCAACCCGTCGAATTACAGCAACGGCAACACCCGCGATCGCCAGGGACACCTCGTCACCTGCGAGCACGATTCCCGCCGCGTCACGCGCACCGAATACGACGGCGCGATCACCGTGCTGGCTGACCGCTACCAGGGCAAGCCGCTCAACGCGCCGAACGACCTCGCGGTCCACTCCGACGGCGCGGTGTGGTTCAGCGATCCGGGCTACGGAATCCTAAGCAACTACGAAGGACACCAGGCTACGTTCGAGTTGCCGCCCAATGTCTATCGCATCGATCCGAAAAGCCAGGCTTTGACTGTGGTGGCCAGCGATATGGAGAAGCCCAACGGCATCTGCTTCTCGCCTGACGAGAAGAAGGTCTACGTGGTCGATACCGGGGCGTCGCATCATCCCGGGTACCCGCATCACATTCGCGTGTATGACGTCGTGGACGGCACACGCCTCACCAACGGCCGTGTCTTCATTGACACCGGCTCGTGCACGGCCGACGGCATCCGCTGCGATACGGACGGCAACGTCTGGGCCGGCACTGGCTGGGGTGGCCCCGGCTTTGAGGGCGTACAAGTCTTCGCGCCTGAGGGCAAGCTGATCGGCAAGATCCACCTGCCCGAGACATGCGCCAACCTGTGCTTCGGCGGCGCCAAACGCAACCGCCTGTTCATGGCCGCCAGCCAGTCGCTCTATGCGTTGTACGTCGAGGGGCAAGGGGCACAAACCCTGTAACCGACTGCGCGTCACGCGAATCGTATACGATTAAAGATTCGCATGTCAGTGATGATTCAAGCCGAGAATGTGCGCAAGACCTACCGCATCGGCAAAGTCGATGTGCAGGCCCTGCGCGGGGTTTCCCTCGAAGTCGAGCAGGGCGAGTTTGTCAGCATCGTGGGCCCGTCCGGCAGCGGTAAGTCAACCCTTTTCTATATCTTGGGTGGCCTAACGCACGCCGACACTGGCCGAGTGTCGATCGACGGCGTGGATTTCACGTCCCTGTCCGATGCGGCGCGCACCCGCGTACGCAAGCAGAAGATTGGATTCGTGTTCCAGAAGTTCAACCTGCTGCCGACCCTGTCAGCGAAAGGCAACATCGATATCGCGCAGGACATTGCGGGGGTTAAGGCCGGCCACGACCGCGAGCACATCGAACGCATCACCCAGTTGCTGGGCATCGACAAGCGCATGGACCATCGTCCCTCGGAAATGAGCGGCGGCGAACAGCAGCGGGTGGCACTGGCGCGTGCCCTGGCCAATAAGCCTGCAATCGTGCTTGCCGATGAGCCCACAGGAAACCTCGACTCCGAGAACTCAGCGATCGTGCTCAACATGCTGCGGCAGTCGAACAAGGAACTCGGACAGACGGTGTTGATGATCACGCACAATCCCGAAGCCGCGGAGTATGGCGACCGCATCATCCATATGCGCGATGGAGCGATCGTACCACCCGAGCGCGATCCGCAGTGGAGCCACGCGCAACACGATTGATGCGGCGCACCTCATTTGCCGCTTTCTTCAATGTTTCGTTATAATTAAAGGGCCAAGCGGGAGTAACTCAGTGGTAGAGTGCGACCTTGCCAAGGTCGAAGTCGCGGGTTCGACCCCCGTCTCCCGCTCCAGAATTTTGACCCTCGCCCTCGCGCGAGGGTTTTCGATGTAGCCCACCGGACGAGGCGCGGTACCCAAGTGGTAAGGGAGAGGTCTGCAAAACCTTTATGCGTGGGTTCGATTCCCACCCGCGCCTCCAATCCTTTCTTGTAGTTGCCTGAATCCACTGTCTTTAACTCGTTTTCTTTGTTCGTGCTCGTTCGTCCTCAATCAGTGAAAATAGGGCCAGTTTGGGTTGGAGGGTGGCACAAAAGGTGTCACACGGTTTTTGCTCCCATTTTCAACTCAAGCCTTTTTCATTTCGCTGAGCGCCAATCGTTCGGCGGCCGCCAAAATTTCGTCGTATTTCTGCATGAGCGCGCGCTGGTGCTCTGCCGTTGGGTGAACATACTTCTGAATCATCCGAAGTGAGCTATGCCCCAGGATGGCTGCCAAACTCGCCAGGTCAAAGCGGTCGCCTTGGGTTGCCGTTGCACGCCGTGTTGCAAACGTATGTCGAAAATCGTACAGAACAAAGTTGAACAAGACTCCGTCTGCTTTGGCCCGGTGGCACAGACGGTCGTGGGAGCTATTCAATCGGCTGACATGCCTTGCTGGATTCCATTTTCCCGGGAATATCCAGGGAGAATCGCTCTCTATTCTGGCCGCCAGGATTCGCCTGCTTTCCGTGGTAAGAGTCAGCGTCCGGCGTGCTGCCGGCGTCTTGCCTTGAACGACCTGCAGTTGCCCAAGATCAAGGTCCACGTCACACTTTGCCAGGCTGGTTACTTCGTCCGGGCGCATTCCTTGGAGGATGATCAAGCGCCCAAGGTCGTGCAGGTCGCGATCTGCGGCGGCGCGTTCAAAGTACAATTTTTCTTCGGAAGCGGTCAGGATGTGCATCCGTACCGCTTCCTTGTCTGACGGAATCTCCACGTTCCGTAACGGATTCTCTCTAGTCCAATGTTGTTTAATCGCGTAGGAAAAAAAGACGCTGAGAGCGTGGAGGTCGTGGCGGAGAGTGACGTCTCGTACCTCGTGCGTGTCGATGCGCAGGACTTTGTAGGATTCGATCTCACCCTCATCGAGCATCGATACGCTCTTGTTCTCGAAGAAATCCAGCGCACTAGCAAAGCTGGTTTTGATTCGCTTGTAGCTGTTTGGGTGCTTCCGGTACTTAGTCTCGGCCCATCCAAGGAACTGCTTCGCTGCATCACTGAACTCGCGGACCACGATGTCGTGGGAGGGCTTCCGGCCGTCCTTTAGCCGCTGAAAGTGTTCGTTCTCCTTGACCTGCGCCGCTCTCTTGTTTTGTTCTGTGGCGTCCAAACCGGTTGTTTTTCTGTACGGTTTGCCGTGGAACTTGAACCGGTAGTGCCAATTCCCGTTCCGATTTAGCAGCGACATCGCTTGTCTCCTTGATCCGCGCCATCATCCACTTTTCAACGCGATTGCGGGGATACCACACTTTTCGCCCAACCTTAAGATACGCCGGCCCTCTGCCTTGAGATCTCCAATCCGCCAGCGTCGTAGTTGAGAGCCCAAGATGGTGCGCCAATGCCTCAGGGGACATCAAGCTCTCTAGCAGGCTTTGACCGCTTGCTTCGACTTGTGAAGGTCGTGAGTCCACTATGTTTTCAAGAACCTGTCTTGTTCCGAAATCATCTGTTTGCGGAATTCCCGCGAACGCCTTTCTGCCCTCAGCCGCTCAACAACTTACGCTGGCTGATTGCAAAGGGATTTTGGAACGGTCATTGGTTCGCCCATTCGTATAAACCAGACTGCTATCGTCTTGACAGCCTTTCTCCGCGTGGCCAATGTGCTTCAATTCCTGCCGCTTCTGCCGCGTCTAGCTATTAAGGGCGTCACGCGCGCGTGTGTACGGTCAAAATGGGTGGAACTGGCAGATGTGGCAGAGTCAATGTCGTCGCTCAGCCCGATGCCGATAAAGCCTTTCGCTCGGTCCGTCCTATCACGTTCAAATCCTCTCCCCTCAAGTTCCTGCGTAAACCGCTTTTGGGAGCCGCAACGTTCACCAGCTTGAGCGCACCAGCCCTCGTAGTCGCGGTACAACGCGGTGGATGAGCACCAACAATTTGGATCTAAGACACAGCGGTCCCCAATCCAGCGTCCGATGGCGTCCTCGGCGGCCAAATACTGAGCGGTCGCATCCTGGACTACTGCCGGCGGGTTCAGTCCGTCCCGCTGCCAAGCGAGGCAGCCCTCAATTGCCCATTGGAGAATCCCGGAATACTCCGCCTTGAGCTTTTCGGCGAGTTGAGGGTCTCGTTCTTTTTCGCCAATGGTGACGGTAAACGGAATCAGGTGGAGTCGGCGCCGGATTGCTTCGTCCACGGAGCGGAGTCCTGGCTTGTGATTCCCGGCTACGATTAACTTGAACTGTGGGACGTACTCGAAGAAATTCTGTCGCATGAATCGGGCCGTAACCGGATCCCCGCCAGTCAGTGACTTGATCTTTGCCTCAGCCCACCACCGACCATCCTCGGTCTCAATAGCCGTTACAAAACGAGCGCCGCGGAGCCCAGCCACGTCGGTGGGATGTTGTTCGGTACTGGTTGCCGTAAATGCCGACGCTGGAGCCGTTTTGGCGTAGTCATTAAGTAACCCAGCAATTGTGGAAAGAAAAACGCTTTTCCCGTTTGACCCAGTGCCGTAGAGGAAGAACAAAGCGTGCTCGCGCACCGAACCCGTCAAACAGTACCCGATGACCCGCTGCAAAAACGCCTGTAGTTCTGAATTGCCATCCGTGATTCGACTAAGGAACTGAAGCCACAACGGGCAATCCCCGCCAGGACCTGCTGCGGTTATCTTGGTGAGATACTGTTCTCGCTGATGGCCCAGCAACTCACTTGTGCGAAGGTCGACGGTTCCGTTTGGTGTGTTGAGCAGCCACGGATCAGCATCCCACTGTTCGACAGTAGCCGCGTGCCGCCGGTCTGCTCGGGCGAGCCGTTCGATTGCCGCAACCGTTTGGGCCGCAGCAATCTTCATGGCGACCCGTTCACCAGCGTCTCCGCATTCGGCACTCGCACGCCTGCAGATGGCGCGGCATCGGTCGAAAACGTCTAATGTGTCGTCTTCGCGCCAGAGCATCCCATCCCACCACATCCACCGTCCTAATCCAGCGATATAGCACAACTCATCTGCATATTGGCGCGAAAAGCGCAAAGCCAGCGATTCTTCAGAGAATCGCGGAGGCAGTGCATCGCCTTCGGAAGCGACCTCGGTGGCAAAGTTGCTCGCCAGTTCCGACATCGCGGCGGTATTGACAGAACCGTCATTGGCCAATTTCTGGAGTTCGCTACCGAACTTGGCGCCTGCTCGACGGGCGGCGCGCTCTTGCAAAATGGTAACCAGGTGGCTGATGTCCTTGCGTTCTGCAACTCCATCAGTCAGGGACGTAATGTATGCTCGGCCACCGACATATTCGAGTTCTTTATGCCGAGCTAGTTCATCGACCAACGTAAACTCGTCGATGGGCGAATTAGATTCCGACAAGTCGCGCATTCTTCTAAAAATGTACTGATTAGCCCTGAGTGAGAAGTCCTGCTCAAGCAAAACTTTGGCTTGAATCCAAACGGAGTTCGAGAGAAGAACGGACCCAAGAACGCCGGTTTCCAATTGGTCGCTGTCCATCGTGTCTCCTGGCTCCTGAGCTATTTGTAACGAACTTCATCCGGAGAAGGAAGATGGAGAGAATGCCGGGAATAATTTCTTTAGGAGTTTATTTCTGGATATTTTCTTGTTTGCTCGCGGACCAACTTATCAAAAGCAGATCGCTGAGTTCGATAGAAGCTATCAGCCAATTTGTTCAACCTGTCGAAACACTTTTGCGTGTGTCGCGGTTGACCGCACAAGCAGAGTTTCTCTAGAATCCGTTTCCTTCCAGCCTTCAAGTGGTCGCGGTAGTATGCGGCCTCCTCGGCTTGCGAAGCCAGGTGGGGTCGGCCCGCGCTTGTCCGCTTCAACCCCAATTCAGTAGCGAGGAAATCGACCATGCTCTGCAGCGTCCTCAGGAACCCAGTTCCTTCTAGAGTGAGGCCCGGACCGCACAACTCGATCGCAAAACTTGATGGATCGCCAGTATTGCCTTGCCAAGCCAAAATGGCGGGTTTACCATCTGCCTCTGGGTCGCGCGTAAACTCGCCCGACGGTGTTACGATCCCTTCTTTCCACTGCGCTAAGCCGCGCAGCGCTTGTGGCTTTATCTGCTCAGCTCCAGCTCTCTCTCGTAGGGCGTCAACGTCACGGATCTTCAGATACCACATCGCGTGCCGCACCAGCGCATTCGCGACCGTCTCCTCAGGAGTAAATCTTGCGTTGGGCCACAAGAAACAATGCAGCGAGCCGATGAAGCTTTCCTTGTATGGAGATTTGAGTTTAAACATTCCCGGGTTGATCTGAACGATGCTCCCGAACAACGCCGCACATTCGGCTTGTCGCCTGCAAAACACACTAACGCCGCTGAGGTCCATCGGCTCATTGCGTACCACTGCCGCGACATCTGCAGGCAGTAAACGAACGAGCGACGCGAAATCGGAAGACTTGCTCTTTGCCTTTCTTACCGCCATGCGCGCGTTCCTTTTCCCAAGTGGGATTACGTAGATGAATCATCGCCTCGCCAGCAGCGCTCCGACCATGTTGTACTCACGTCTCGTGACGCCTAGCTCCGAAGCTCGCCAATTTCGCACTTGACAGCCGTTTATTAATGTTAATACCATATATGTTGTATGACAAGCTACTCCACCGGACAGGTCGCGAGCGAAATCGGGGTTCACAAATTGACCCTCCTGCGCTGGTTGTACGCGGGCAAGCTGTCAGAACCGCGGCACCGCACCGAAGGCGGCCAAGACGTGCGCATCTGGTCGGAGCGCGATCTCGAACAGGCTAGAAAGTACAGGGAGGCAAACTACCGCAAGGGAAAAGGCAGAGGCCGGAAGAAATCGGCCTGAACAAAAACGCGCCGTGCCAGTGCTGGTAACACCGACACGACGCTAACCAGGGCACCTGAATTGGAGGCACCCAATGGCTGTTAATCACCGTAACACCGCGTCTTCACTCACTCAAGAACCACCTCTCACAATCAGTCGCGTCGCTCTGTATGCCCGCGTTTCCACCCTGAACGGCCAAGATCCAGAAATGCAACTCTCCGAACTCCGGGAGTACGCTTCTCGCCGCGGTTGGAGCATCACGAAGGAATACGTCGATCAGGGCGTTTCCGGGTCAAAGGAATCGAGACCTCAATTGAATGATCTCGTGGCCGATGCTCACCGGCGGAAATTCGACGCCGTACTGGTCTGGAAGATCGATCGCTTCGGTCGTTCGCTGAAGCACCTAGTCAACGCACTAGCGGACCTTTGCGCCTATGGCGTCGCTTTCATCAGTTTCCGCGACAACATCGATCTCAGCACGCCGTCTGGACGCCTCATGTTTCAGATCATCGGCGCGATGGCTGAGTTCGAGCGATCCCTCATCCAGGAGCGCGTCAAGGCCGGCCTGCGGAATGCGCGGGCCAAGGGAAAGAAGTTCGGCAGGCCACGGGCTCAGGTTGACGCTGAGCGAGTGGCTGAGCTACGCCACGATGGCCATTCGTGGTCCCAGGTGTGTCGAGCCCTCAGTGTTAGCAAGGGAACGGCCCAGCGATCGGTTGCACGGCTTGGAGCTTAGCTGCATTAGTGAAGGCT
>DATBZX010000021.1:0-6435 GCA_036512955.1 Terriglobales bacterium | reverse complement strand
GCCGTCCGCACCATTGCTGTCGAACAGTGGCTTCGTCAACTGAGGCGCGCCGACGGCGGTCCGCTCGCTCCCTCGACAAAGGCGAAAATCCGCAATGTGATGAGCGTGGTCTTCAATCATGCTATCCGATATGAGTGGCTGAGCAGGGCAAGAACCCCATCCTCCTTGTCCGCCAGGGTGCTAAGCGTCAAAGCATCCCAGTGTACCTGGAACCTGAAGAATTGCGGTCGCTGCTTCCCCAACTTGATCGCTGCTTTCGTGTAATGGTTCTTCTGGATGCAGCCACCGGACTGCGACGCAGCGAACTGCTTGCACTCAAGTGGGAAGACATTGATTTTGAACGATTGCAGATCAATGTGCGGCGTTCGATCTATCTGAATGTTGTGGGCAATTGCAAGACCGAGGCTTCTCGAAAACCCGTGCCGCTTGATCTGACTCTGGCTTCAGAGCTCTGGAGCTGGAAGCAGGACAGCGCGTACGGCAAGCCTAATGACTGGGTTTTTGCGAGCCCTCGCAGTCGGGGCAGAAACCCGTACTGGCCGGACATCCTACTTTCTCGCGTGGTGCGCCCGGCGGCTGCGCGTGCGGGGATTCGGAAGCATATTGGCTGGCACACGTTTCGGCACAGCTTTTCGACCATGCTGATGGCGAACGGAGAAAACGTGAAAGTGGTGCAGGAACTCATGCGTCATGCGAACTGCCGGTGCACACTGGAGATTTATTCTCAGGCTCGGCTACAGGCGAAGCGCGACGCGCAGCATCGGGTAGTTGAGATGATCATCCCTCGGGAGCGGGAAGCCAATGACGCGCCATTGCCCTTGATTCTTGCGAAAAGCGAAGCGGCTAGAATAGCGCTGTCGTGACCCGATTGTGCTTTGGGACCTTGAGTAGTCCCCAACATCTCCCAGAAGCCGGTATCTCGGGAGTTTGCACGCGAGTGGCAGTTCAACGGTTTGCCGACATCCATGTAAGTCAAAGTCAAGAAGAAAATGCAAGGTCTCTGGGCGCGCTCGGGAGAGCGTGCGTTGGGTTGATCAGGATTCAGGGTTGCGCACGAGTGCCTCACGGCGGATGGTCCCCGCATCCGATGCAGGACCAGACATCCATTTGCTGGGTGCCTCTGACAATTCCGGAGGTTGGGCCGAAATCGAATTAGCCAGATGTTCCAGACGCTCACGATGACCTCAATACACATCGCACTCATTGATAGACCTACGCAACCGTGCCATGGAGTCAGGACCTAAGTGCACAGTTGTTGTGACATCGCCATCTGTTAGCCAATCCGGGCTGAGCGACCCGGTCCCGGTAGGGTACGGAATGTCCCGGTTACGCCAGCAATGACGTCCATCCCGGAGAGGCGTCAACCGCCAATCGCTACTGGAGCGGGTAGTCCAATCTCACATTGCCGGATCCTCTACTCGGATGCCACGGCGGCGATCCAGTAGGTTGGAGGTTTTGCCTCGGGAGACGGAATGACACAGGTTGCGACGGAGAGCTTCTGAAAACGCCCAATCTTCAATCCCTGCAAATGTTCTGGTGTGAGACTGGGGTAGTCGCCGGAGAATACCGCGACGGTTCCGCTGAGTTTATTCTGTTGGAGCAGACTCTCGAATGGCCCGGTGTCCAGATGGTTGTTATGAGCCATGTCGCACGTCAGATCTTGCAGCCCCGCAATTCCCATCCATCGCAACACCTTTGAGCCATGCTCAGAACGTTCGTTGTTGATCTGAGCCCAGATAATCCGGTTGACCTCGTCCACGGTGAAACCCTGGCCTGCGGCTTTTGTTTGCGCGGCTGATGAAGGAGCGATGCTCGATTTCGGCGACAGACCGCGAGCCACTCTGTCGAGATCAAGCAAAAAAACACACAGCAACTGATAGGTGTTGTAGTACTCGTACAAGCTCAGTTTATTGACAGGCGTATAGGCGGCGCTGAACGAGTGCGGGACATGCTGCGGCAGCGAAGACACCGTGATGGCCGGTACGTCTGCAGAACGAAAGGCCTTGGCATCGGTGAAGTCGACGGCATCTCCGTCGTACGAAGGCCACACGTTCGGAAGGCGAAGGGCAAGTGCGGCAGTGGCCAGCCAGTCAGGCAACGAGCGATCATCATGCCTGAAGTCGTAGGTGGTTCGTCCGCGACCGATGCCGGAGATTTCCACGGCAGCTTTGATCTTCTTGCGTTGGGCATCGCTCAGTTGCTGGGCGTACCACGCGGAGCTGGGATGACGACGGCTCTCGCCGGGAAAAGCGATAAACAGAATCGTGCTCTCGGTGCTGACTCCGTTGAGCGATTCGCCCAGCACCGGCAGCATGGCGAGCGAGGCCCACGCGATGCTAGCCGCGTCGTCGTCCTTGGGACGGGCAAGGCTTGCGCTGACCACGAGAACACTGTCGCCACGGCCCACCACGGTGCAGATGATCATTCTTTGCGACGAACCGGGCACGGCTCGTTGAACAATCTGATCGCGCGGAATGCCTGCTTTTGCGTAGAGATTGAGAAGTGCGTCGGACCAGTCTTCAGAGGGCGCAGGCGGCAGCGAACGCTGCTCGACAATTTGCGTGCTGAGGCGCAGGTACGTGACGGACTTCGGAGCCTGCGCGGCGCAGTTTGTGGCGAGCAGCAGGGCGAGCAACGCGTGCTGGAATCGTACCTTCGCCACGATGAGTTCATTATTGCCGCGCCGTAATCTCGCCGACTAGGAGGCGGGTCACTAGGCCGCGTGATGGCAACGGTCGGCACGGGCTACGCAGCTCAGGCGGGCACGATTGACGAAGAATTGCTAGCGAGTGAGAAATCGCCAAGTCGTGGGTAATCCCGCCTGGTTGCACCGTTCGGATAGGCTACGGTATGGCCTGTTTACAACATCTATCTCTGGCAAAGTAACTTCCGAGCGCGCCGCGTCCCCGGAGCGGGTTAGGGCCACTTCACCGCAAGCATGCACATATCCTGGGTGCCAATGTCGAGAGTGAAGACCGCTGAGCCGTCTGGCGCCACGCTGATCTGCGTATTCCCGCCCGAGGCAGTCGCCTGCGGTTTATGCATTTTCGGCGGCTAACTCGTCCAGCACGGTCGCCGCCGCAGTCAAGCTGTCAACCCCGAAGACCACTAGCGCGAGCGTCGAGCCTGGTTCCAGTCCGCAGTAGCTGTAGTCAATGTTGATCTGCTTTTCGCCCAACCGCGCGGCTGCGCGGCCCAACTCACCCGGACGGTGCGGTAGCCTGACAACAACGACGTCCGTGTGCTCGAAGATCATGCGCAGGCTGCGCAGCACCGCCATGGCGCTGGCCATATCATCCGCCACGAATCGTGCCAGACTCTCGCCCTCCTCAACATACGATTGAAACGCAAGAATGTTCACTCCGCGCTCCGCCAGAGCGAGGAAGAACGTCCCCAGGGCGGCAGGTTTGTCTGCGATCGTTACTGTAAACTCCTTTGCCTTCGGCATGTGACTTGACTCCCTTCCTTCCAAAGGCTCCAACGCCCATTATCGCGGTCTCTATCAGCGGAGTCCAATGGACAGATCGGAATTTCTTTTTGAAAACGGGGGAATTCTATGCGGTTGTTTTCGTAAAATCCCCATGTCGGAGGTAATCCAGGCTGAGCGTCCCCGTTCCGGTTAGGGTTCGACATGGCCTGTTCACGCTCGCTATGTTGGATTGAGGCGATTCCACTGATTGGGTTCGAGTTGGCCTGTTCTCGCTATCAATTCTTGATTGCAGTGGAATTTAAGCAACTTCCGGTCTGAATCGGCGTTACCATAGGCACGAGGAACGAAAATATGGCAACACTTCGGTTGCCTTCGCTTACGCTCGCCTTGCTGCTCGCGATAGGTGCGCTGAGCCCTGCTTCAGCAGGCGTTCGCCTCGGAACGATTTCGGTAGGCGCAGGGTACGGCTATTATCCTGGCCCGGTTTGGCCCGGATATTCCCCGCCGTTCTTTTACGATCCCTGGATCGGCTATTCGTTCTTCGCTTCTCCTGTCTATCTGGTTCCCCAGCCCGACAAGGGGCAAGTCAGCCTGCAAGGCTCGTATAAAGATGCGGAAGTCTACCTTGACAACGCATACGCAGGAACCACTGCCACGTTGAAAAAGTTCTGGCTGGCTCCGGGCGTTTATGATCTTGAAGTTCGTCTGAAGGATCAAACCCCTAAGAAGAAACGCATTTATGTTCTGACCGGCAAGACTCTGAAGGTCAGCCTGGAGTAGAACGTCATGACTCACTTCAGCAAGAGTGTACTCGTCGTTGGGTTGCTAAATTGTTGCTTGGCCGTCGGGCAAAATTCCCCGGCGCCACGGGCATCGGCCGCTGCATATCCAGCGTCCAAGGTGCAGCCGGTATATTCCATTGGCGCAAAGCAGCTCTCAAAGACAGAAGTTCAGAACTCCTTCGCCACGCCTTTGGCAGACCGGTACATCGTGGTAGAGATTGGCTTCTACCCCGCGGACAGTGAGACCATCAGCCTGAAGCAGTCTGATTTTGCGCTGCGAACCTCCGATGGCAAGGACGTGGTTAGTCCGGCGAGCCCTGAAACAATTGCCTCCATCTACCAGAAGCGGCCGAAGAGCAGCCGTGATGTAACTCTGTATCCGACCGCAAACATCGGCTATGTGAGCTATCCCGATTATGACGGAAGCGGTCGCCGCGTAAGTGGTCCGGTTTACGGCGTAGGCGTGGGGGTTGGAGTCGACAAGAACACATCAGCCGCAACGACCGACTCTGACCGACAGACCATGGAGACGGAACTGCTCGACAAGGAATTGAAAGACGCAGAAGTCTCCAAGCCGGTCGCTGGTTATCTCTACTTTCCCATCGCAACTAAGCAGAAAGTTGAGTATCAGTTGGAATACAGCGGAACGGACGCTTTGACCAGTTTGCCGCTGAAAGCCCATTAACTCAGCACGGGTTCCATTCGTGAAGTGATCCCAGACCCGCGGTGCGAGACTGCCTCGATCACAAGGACCGTGGCAGCTCAGACCACTACCTCTGCACCTTAGCGAAAACACTGCGGTCGTCGTAAGATGCCTTGCCAAATTCACTCAATCGCTGATTTGGCGCGATGAACCGCCAGTCCGAAATTGGTTCGCCCGGCACTCCGCTGGATTGGTGTTGATAAATCGCCATCCCGTAGGTAATCCTGCTTTCCCTTGAGCCGCGGCAATCCCCCCCTCGATCCCACTGAATCATTCCGTGGGCATTGAAAAGCCCGGCTCGGGCTGGCGTCGGCAACCGAGACGAATATCCACGGCGAAAGCCATATCGTTCCGCTCTAACGCGGCCAGTGGCGACCCGTTGTATCCACCCAACCCCAGCCGATAGCCACCTCGCATTTCCTCAAATCACAACTAAACCTCACAAAACTTCTGGTACCTGAAGGAGGGTGCCTCGCCATGCGAACTGAAGACAAAACGACATCTCCCTCGGGACTGAAAGTGAACAAGCTCCTTCCAGAGCTTGAAGTCCCGTTTTCACCCGACCAGGTCCGGTGGCGGGTTACCAACACAACCAACGACAAAAAGCGCGGTCAGATCGTGCCGTACGCCGATTCCCGCGCCTACACCGACCGGCTGAACGCGCTGTTCACGCCACAGGGCTGGACGCGTGAGTACAAGGTCGAAACGATGACCAATATCACCCGCATAAAGAAGGGCGAGAGCATCCTCTCGGGCAAGGTGCTGGTCACCTGCACGGTCACCATCCTTGGCATTGGGTCGCATTCAGGCACCGGCGAAGAATGGGCCGACGATGACAACGGGATGATCCTCAGCCGACGCGCAGGCATTCAAGCGGGCGTGTTCCTGCGTTGGGCTAGGCCGCTACTTCTACGACATAGCGCCAATCTGGGTCGATCTGGACCAGAACCGCCAGCCTGTCAGAACACCGGTGTTATCGGCTTGGGCGCTGCCGGAGAACTGGCGCAAGGGGATGCGGCCGCCGGGCAAGAACCGGACCGGAAATGCCAACGCACCGAACCATGGCGTTGGTTCGAACGGGGGCAGCAACGGCAACCATGGCCAGGCTACGAAAAGCCAAGCTCGGCCAACCGATGGCGGCGGGAACGGTCATGCCCAAACCGCAAAGTCTAACGGGTCGGCGGCGGCTGGCTCCGGCGACGATCTGGACGCGCGCATTCTGGGATTGGAGAAGGCCGTCGGTACGGCGCTATTCAGAGGCATTCTGCGGGAATACGGGCGCGCCAACCAGCCTAAGCTAATCCGCGACGTAGCCATCAAAGAGAAGGTCCTTCAGATGCTGGAGTCCGCAACGCGCGGCCTGGACCGTTTGGAAGCTGTCACCCAACGGCTCGACCCGAACACGGTGAAGGGGCTGCTCGATAAGCTGCAAGTCCCACCGCTGAACGAGATCGCGGACATCAAAACCCTGCAAAACGTTGTCTTCGGCCTCGAAGAGCTCGCCGGTTCCGACCAACACC
>DATBZX010000020.1:0-2247 GCA_036512955.1 Terriglobales bacterium | reverse complement strand
AGCCGCCAAGACAGAACCCGGCGGGTCGCCCAGTCCAGTACGACAGCGAGATAGACGAAGCCGCGCGCCATCGGGAATGGAGTAAGAAGCGCATAAGCGCTTCTCCTCCCCGAACCGTACGGGCACCTTTCAGCGCATACGGCTCTCCGTTCAAGTCTGGCCCATGGCCATTGCGACATCGCGATATCGCGAGGTGATGGTCTTCCTGGGCTCCTCCCTGAAGATGTAGGGATTTGCTTCCGGATTTCTCCATCGGAACTGCCCCTTTGGACTGGATACCAATCGATGCAGTGCTTTCCGGACACGATGGCCTCGTTCACTGACCCCGTGGACAAACCAGGTCTTGGCTTGCCCAGCGACTGGTGCTCGATACCAGCTCCGCATCAGTGGTTTGATGCGGCTCCGATACTTTCTCGCCAGCCAGTGCGCCATTTTCCAGAACACGACATGATCGACGTGCCGGAACGTGGTCGCAGTGAAGTCCGTGTACTTGTAGAAGGCCGCCCAGCCCCGCAGTTGGCGGTTCAGGCGGTCCACCATGTCAACCTTGGCAAGATCATGATCACCGGAGAGGGCCTTCGACAGTTTGTGAGTAAATGCCTTGGCCTTCTCTTTGGGTATGGTCGTGACGACCGCCATTCGTCCGCGTGATCCCCGCTTGCGAATAATCCGGTGCCCCAGAAAAACGAAGCCGTCATTGACGTGGGTAATATGGGTTTTCTCCATATTCAACGTCAACTTCAACTTGCCTTCCAGAAAGGCACGGCATTCCTCGCGGACGGCCTCGGCATGGGCCTTCGTCCCTTTGACAATGACGACGAAGTCATCGGCATAGCGACAATAGGCTACGGCAGGTTTCCACTCGCGGTTCTCTCGAACCGTGATCGGACGACCCTGTTGAATGCCGAAGTTCCACGCCCAGCGATCCTTCCTCGCTTTCTTGTTCAGGTATTTCGCCTCCAGCCAGCAATCAAACTCATGAAGCATGATGTTGGACAGGAGCGGCGACAGAACGCCGCCTTGCGGAACGCCTTCACTGGCTGCGAAGAACAAGCCACGGTCAACGTGACCGGCTTTGAGGATTCGCCAGAGCAGATCAATGAATCGCAGGTCCCTGATGCGACGACGTACGCATTTCAGGAGCAGCCGATGATGGACGGTGTCGAAGTAGCTTGCCAGATCACCTTCGATGATCCAGCTGCCCTTCGAGTCAGAGCCGTCCTGCAACTGCATCCTCACTGTGCGGACCGCATGATGAACACTGCGTTCAGGACGAAAGCCATAGGGACCGGAGTGGAAGTCGCTCTCCCAGATCGGCTCCATGGCCATCAGCATCGCCCGCTGGACGATGCGGTCCAGCAGGATCGGTATACCCAATGGTCTCAGCTTGCCATTGGCCTTCGGGATATGGATTCGCTTGACCGGTGTTGGACGATAGCTGCCGTCCAACAGGGCCGCACGCAGCCGCTCCAGATGATGCTCCAGATGAGCTGCAAGGCGTCGCTTGTCCATTCCGTCAAGACCCGGGGTGCTCGCGCCGCTCGACGCAAGTACGATCCGGGCCGCCTCGGCAAGCCAATTCCTGTCGGTGATGAGCCTGAGCAATCGATCAAACCGGCGGGTCTGATCGGCCGCGGCCCATGTAGCGAGCTTGTGCTGCATTTCACTGATTATCAAAGGTCTTCACCTCGTTAGGTCAGATCGCGTGCACTCCAAGCACCTCAAACTGCTCCCCTTCGCCATGTGACCGGCTTTCCCAGCCTCGGACTACTACGGAAGCTCTGCCAGCATGACGGACATCAGGGTCAACTCCCTTGTCATTCCGCTCATGCCTTCCCTCGTTCATATGTCGGACTACCAGCGTATCGGCGAGGTTGCCGGTCGCAGTCTTTTCCCTTGCTTGCTGCAAGTCGATGCCGTTGCCTCGATCTGGCTGTGTTCTCCTCTCGGCCCCCGCAAGACGCCATACATCTACGCTCGCGTTCGCGTGTCTCCGGTTACATGTCCATCGACACCATTCAGCATTCCGCCTGTTAAACCGTGTAGTCGGAGGCGACATTTCAGCCCACAGACGCGGGTGAACCAGTTCGTGTTCCTCAACCTTCCGATACTCAGCCTCGGGAACTATCTCGGCGTAACGGTTTCGCCTCAATCCCCCTTACCTGCGGGCTACGTCACCCTGCCAGTTGACAGCAGGTCACCGCCGCTTGGGCTCATGCTTCCTCACAGCAGGAAGCAGGCGCGTCT
>DATBZX010000019.1:0-4299 GCA_036512955.1 Terriglobales bacterium | reverse complement strand
GCGGCGACGAGAGGCCACAGGGTCAGCTTGGCGGATTTTTTTGTGGGAACCGAAGACGAAACGGTGGAGGCAGCGCTCTTCGGTGTCAAGGCGGGGACGTTAGCTACGGCCAATTTCGATGGGTGCCTCCCTTATCATTATCTGCCTGCGTCGCAGTCGCCTGCGCGACGGAAAACGTCTCTTTAGGATAGAGACTGTCGTTGCCTGCGTAAAGCACAAACCGACCTTACGACGAAAACAATTTCACCATAGTATCGTCATCAGCAGTGGCCCTCGCGAGGCGTCCGAGATCCGCTTCGAGACCGGAAAAAAAAGGCGCCGCACGCCATCCCTCGGCTGCGGCGCCTTCATGTCGAGTGCGGGTCGGACGAGCCGTTACTATTTCTTGGCTCCGAACGCGAAGCCCAACCCCGTAGTAAAGATCAGGTCGTTGTTCTTGTTGCCCGGCACTGGCTCGCTGACGTACTGATCGCCAAAGTTCATGTTGGCGGTCAACCACTTACTGATCTTGGTCGCAAGTCCAACGTTAAAGTTCACCCGGTAATTGCTGGTCTGGTTGAGTGAGGGCAGGTAGTACAAGCTCTGCGTGATCGCCGTGTTCGCCGTGAACTTGTGCCCAAACTCGTCGCCCAAAGTCACGGTGAGAAGGTTGTTTACGGTTCCATTGTAGTAGCTTTCACGGGTGTACCCGAGGCCACCGAGCAGGTCAAGTGTGGTGGCCTTTGTGTTGATGGCATGATATCCGAGGCCTCCGCCCGGCATGACGCGATAATTCAGGTCCTGCAGGGCGTCATACATGCCGGCAAACGCGCCATAGGCGAAGATCTTCTTGTTAAGGTTGCGATCGTAGCGGATCAAGCCACCCAATGAATTCGCCGAGGTTGTTCCCAGCTTGGCGTCGGTCGAGTAGATCGACGTGGCATTCACCACCCAGGCGTCGTTGCTGGTCTTGCGCAACGCAGTGAAGCCCAGCGCGAGGTTGGTGGTCTCGCTGTTGCCGCGGGCGAGCGCGAAGCCGAAGCTGCCGCCGCCGGTCCATCCTTCCATCATTCCGGGGTGCAGCGACTTCTCGTAGGCCGCCTGGTCTGCCGGTGAGCGCATGGTGGTCACGTCAGCACGCGGAACTCGCTGCACGCCTTGCGCCGTCGTCACGACGACGTCGGAGCCTTCAGCCGCGACCGTGCCCGATACCAGTTGCTTGTCGGCCTTGATTACGACCAGAGGCTGCTTGTCCGAGGAAAACTGGCTCACTTCCGCCCAGTCGATGGAGATTTCTCCGGCATAGGTTGTCTTCAATACGAGTTTCTTGCCGTCCATGCTGACGATCGCCCCAGTCAGATGGTCGCCATTTTTCAAAGAAACCTCTTCTGCCTGCAACCCGGCGGCAGCGCAAATCAGCGATACAAGTAGCAGTGACCTAACCTTTTTCAACACTTCAAGCCTCTCTTCATTGTTGGGATTGAGGGCAGAAAATTGGCTCACGGGGGCGAGCTTCTGGTTCCTGCTCCTGTTGTTCGTCAAAATCTTCGCGTGGCGGAGACCAGCTCCGCGAATCATTCTTGGTATATCGCTTTAGGGGGGCGATTGGCGTATACCGATCGAATTTCTATACTTTGTCGTCCGCGGGCTCCTTCACGCCAACACGATTGAGCCTTCAGACTTCTCTGCTGCGACGGTACAGCCACACTCTGCAAGGTGCGGGGCAATTCCTGACACCGCCAACGCACCGTTCTTCCTGAAACTACTAATGATACCGATTTTGGCGCGGTTTCGTCTCGCAAAAGCTCGTCTTGTCAAAGGCGCATCGGACCCTGCCGCACGTGCCGCAACCAGAGGCGCAGAAGCGCGCTGCTGTCGGCGTGCTGGCTCTCGTTTACTGAGACAATCCCGCCCTGCCAGCCGCTGGTAAGTTCCCCCCGAAACCCGTAGTCTGTAGGTATCCGCGTACTCCAATGATCGAAAGCGCGAGCAGGCCCATGTGAGCCGTTTTGTGCCAAGCCCCTGTTTCGGACAGGCGCGGCAAGCCGATAACAAAACCGGTGCAAGTAGCGCTTTAGCACCGAGATACAGGAATTAGTCATGAGAGCTCTCTTCAGCATTGCAAACTTACTTCGTTACAAGGCCGTTCTTCTGGCCGGATTGATCTTTATTTCTTCCCTTCCGGGGATCGCCCAAGGCGATGCACCTGCCAAGAAGCGGCAGACGCTCGGCCTGGCTCTCCAAGGTGGCGGCGCGCTCGGCCTGGCGCACGTGGGAGTCATCACCTGGATGGAAGAGCATCACATTCCAGTCGATTACATCTCGGGCACCAGCATGGGTGGTCTGGTTGGCGGGGTTTACGCCACTGGGCGAAACGCAGCCGAACTCCGCCAGGTGGTCCATGGAATCAACTGGGACCAGGTGATGGCCGGAAAGACTCCTTTTGAGGATTTGTCTTTCCGCCGCAAGGAAGACGCCCGCGACTATCCCAACAGCCTCGAGTTTGGACTGCGCAAAGGATTGCAATTTCCCGAGGGATTCAACTCCGGGCAGCAGGTATCGCTGATTCTCGACCAGGTGGCGCTTCCTTACTCCGAGATTAAGAGCTTCAACGATCTACCGATCCCGTTTGCCTGTGTCGCCACCGACCTGGTCAGCGGCAAGGCTCATGTCTTTCACAGCGGCTCGTTGTCGCTGGCCCTGCGATCGACGATGTCGCTGCCCGGCATCTTCTCGCCGGTCCGCGAGGATGGCTCCATCTACGCCGATGGTGGCCTGATGGAGAACCTTCCTGTACAGGTGGCAAAGAAGATGGGCGCCGACGTCGTCCTTGGAATTCACTTGGCCGAGGAACCGCTGAAGCCCGACGCCAATCTTTCCTCGTTCGCGGTGCTCGGTCAGTCGATCTCGGTCATGATCGCGGCCAATGAGCTACAGAGCATGGAGATGGCGGACGTCCTTCTCTCCGTTCCGGTGCAGAAATGGGGAGCGTTAAGCTTCGACGACGCTGACGCCATCATCAAGGCGGGCTACGATGCCGCTGCCGCCAAGTCCAAGGTCCTATTGGCCTATGCGGTGGACGACGCAACTTGGAACCAGTACCTGGCCGAACGCACCGCTCGCCGCATTGTCAACCCGCCGGTCCCGACTTTCGTAGCGGTCAATGGAGTGAACGGGCATCTTGCACAGAAGGTCGAAGACCAGTTTGCCGACGTCGTCGGCAAACCGGTTGACTACGCCGAACTGGACGCTAAGATCATGCGCCTGAAGGGTATCGGCCGCTTTTCTACCCTGAACTATCAGATGGTCGACAAGAATGGTAAACAGGGGCTCGAGGTGAAGACCGAAGAAAGCTCCTACGGTCCGCCCTTCGTTCTTCCGCTGATTCTGGTGGACGGCGCAAGTCTCTCGAATGTTCAGTTCAACATGGGAGCAAGATTCAACTGGCTCGACATTGGAGGTTATCGTTCGGAGTGGCGCACTGACATTGTCCTGTTCTCCGAGTACGGGTTACGGACGGAGTATTACCATCCCTTCACGCCGACCACTCACTGGTTCATCGCGCCCAGGGCACTGGCCGATAGCAATCCCTTCAACATCTACACCAACAACCAACTTACAGCTGAGTACCGCAGAAACATGCTGGGAGGCGGCCTCGACGTGGGCTACCAATTCGGAAATGTCGGAGAACTGCGCGTCGGCTACGAGGGCGGCTGGGAAGGCTTCGAACGGCAGACCGGAAACCCGAATCTGTTGCCTAGCGTCTCCGGCGCTTATGCCAATGCCAAGCTCGAATATCGACTGGACCGCCTGGACAACGCCGTAATCCCTCGCAAGGGACAAGCCCTGGATACCACGTTCCTGTGGTCGAACGCCAGTCCGCTGGCTCCCGCACACTTCCCGGCGCTGGAAGTCGGCTCGCGGAACTTCTTCAGACTCAACGAGCCGTCCTCGGTATTTTTTAGCGCATTTGCGGGGACTACCTTCGACTACAAGACGGGCTTGCCCCAGTTTTCTTTGGGTGGCTCGCAACGCCTGGTCGCCTACGGCAGCAATGAGCTGCTGATTGACAAGTACTTCCTCTTCCAATTGGGCTATCTCAGGCAAATGGCCAAGCTACCTCCCCTGCTGGGTAGTGGCATTTACGTCCTTGCCATGTACGAAGCCGCCCAGGTCTACGGCCAGCCTTCGTATGCTCTCAACAAGGCCTCCGGATTCCCCACCGACGGCGCCCTGGGCGTCGTCGTCAACACCATATTCGGCCCGGTGGAAGCAGCGTACGCCTACGGCGACACCGGCCACCGCAAGTTCTTCTTCCGC
>DATBZX010000018.1:0-2600 GCA_036512955.1 Terriglobales bacterium | reverse complement strand
CAGATCCCGTCGCACGGGCTGGCGCTGCTGGAAATCAAGTAAGCTCTCGATATGAGATCGGGACTGACGCGCCGCGAGTTGTTGTTGCTGCTGGGAAATGCCGCGCTCGCCGTCCCACTTCTCGGCAGCAACGCATGGAGTAGCGATCAGCGGCCGCCAGGAATGTCCCGAACGGACGAGGAAATGCTCGATGACATCGAGCGCACCGGCTTCGCATTCTTCTGGGAGCAGGCAAGCCCCAATACCGGTCAAGTGAAGGACCGGGCCCTGGCGGGCGGCGGCGATACGCGGCGGATGTCGAGCATCGCGGCGACCGGCTTCGGACTCGCAACATTATGTATTGCCGATGCGCGCGGATACCGGCCCAGTCAACAAATTCGGGGACGCGTTCGCAAAACTTTGAAGTGGCTGGCGGAGAAAGCCCGGCATCAGCACGGTTTCTTCTTTCACTTTTTCGATATGGAAACCGGGGAGCCCGCCCGGAACACCGAAGTCTCCTCGATCGATACTTCCATTCTTTTATGTGGCGTTCTCACTTGCCGCCAACACTTTCGCGATCCGGAGATCGTGGATTTTGCTACCAGGATTTATGAGCGCGTCGAATGGCCTTGGATGCTGAACGGCGGCGATACGTTCTCGATGGGATGGCGGCCGGCAACGGGTTTCATCGCAACGCGCTGGGACACATACTCCGAGCTGATGATGCTGTACCTGCTGGCCGTGGGGTCGCCGTCGCATCCGATTCCGGCGAATCTCTGGAACAATTTCAAGCGCCCGCTGATCGACTACGAAGGCCTGCGCTACGTCAGCACACGCGCGCCGCTGTTCATCCATCAGTATTCGCATGCTTTTTTTGACTTTCGCAACCAACACGACAAGTACGCCAATTACTTTGAGAATTCAGTAAACGCAACCCGAGCGCACAAGAAATTCTGCTTGTCGCTGAAAGCCCGATTTCCGGATTACAGCGAAGATCTTTGGGGAATCACCTCGTCCGACTCGGCGCACGGATATGTTGCGTGGGGCGGACCGCCCGAGATGGGTCCGATTGACGGCAGCATCGTTCCGTCGGCGGCAGGAGGATCGCTGCCGTTCTTGCCCGATGAATGTATCGATGTGCTGCGCGCGGTCCGCCGCAGGTTCGGGCCGAAGGTTTGGAAACGCTATGGCTACGCCGATGCGTTCAATCCGGTGAACGGCTGGATGGATGCGGACGTGGTCGGAATCAACGTGGGCATCATGGTGCTCATGGCCGAAAACCTGCGCAGCGGACTGATCTGGAAGACTTTCATGGCCAATCCCGAGGCGCATCAGGCGATGGAGAAGGTCGGGTTCGTGCGCGCGTGATTTCCATGCTCGTGCCGCACTTCCTCGACGCTCTCGGCTGTCGTGCCTGGTGGCACGCTTCCGGTAGTTCAACCTGACGGTGCCTCACATCTGCCCGTTTTTGGCAGATGTGAGTGAGTTCCAACGCGACGGAAAGCCCCGATACGGGAAGAAAATCTCGAAAAGATTCGCGTGACCGCGGCAACAGTCGTCTCCGCAAGTGCTACCCTCTCCGCATGTCGTTCGGACTCAAACGCGACCAGCAATCCTAGCGGGCGCACTTCGTCACCTTCAGTTGTTACCAGGCGAAAGGGTGGCCACGCGCCCGAGAAACTGTTCTGTTGCAATGGTTGCCAGAGCAACGCAATGGCCTCGATGGATTGCTGGGTGATAGAGCCAATGCGGTCTTCTGCCATAAGGATTGGGAACCTGGAAATCATAGTAGGGATTGAACGGGGCATATCATGATCGACACGTCTGCTGACGCTACGAGTCTCTCTCCGTGGTGGAGACACTCAGCCATCCTCGTAATGATCGTTGGCTTCTCAGTTCTATCCTTGGTTACGGTCCTGACCTACACGAACGCTCCACCGATCCCTGAGCAGGCCGTGGATGTAACGGGAGCAGTGGTATTTACCGGAGCCGACATCCAAATGGGCCAGGCGGTCTTCCTCAAGTACGGTCTCATGGAGCACGGGAGCCTGTGGGGCCATGGGGCTTACCTGGGTCCTGATTACAGTGCGGAGTACCTGCATCGGCTCAGCGAGGTGACCCTGGACACGATCGCGACCGAGAAGTACGGCAAACTCTTTGCACAGCTCTCGCCGGACGAACAGAGCGTCGCATCTGCGCGGACGATAACGGTACTCAAGGAAAACCGGTACGAACCGGTCTCGCGAACTCTCCGGCTCTCGCCAGGCGAGGTGGCTGCCTACCGCACTCAGCTTCCCGAATGGAGCGAGTACTTCACCAGGAAGGACGCCGCCCCCGGGTTACCAGCCAACTATATTCAGAACCCCGGCGAGCTGAAAGCCCTGACCGCCTACTTCGCTTGGGCGGCCTGGGCCACAACGGCGAATCGCCCTGGGAAGAATTACTCCTATACCAACAACTGGCCCTACGAGCCCCTCGCGGGAAACCGTCCATCCACCGAGGCCTATGTTTGGAGCGCCTTGAGTCTCATCACCCTCTTGTCAGGACTGGGTTTGATCCTCTTCGTCGTCGGCAAGTTCGACTACTTGGGCTGGAAGGGCGAGGGCGCCACTGGCTCCCAT
>DATBZX010000017.1:0-3659 GCA_036512955.1 Terriglobales bacterium | reverse complement strand
TTGGCGCGCCTAGCGCAATCGCAGGATGAACGCGTGAATATGCTGCTTGATGGTATTCACGCTCTTCCGGAGGGAAGATCGACTCCGGACGCTGGTGCGCGAGCCTTCTTTCAGCTTTCCTGAACTAAGTCAGCCCACCTGTCAGGAAAGCTGGATGCCCATGCATAGAAACGCGATCCTGGATGAAGTTCAGCAACTCTACAGCGTGAGCGATCGTCTTGACGCGCTGGCGGAACAACACCCTCTCGTCTCGGCAGCCCTCGTCACTATCTCAGGCAGCGTTCGCAACACGGCAACGCTGCTGGAGGTGCTGGTCGAGATCAAGATGGCGCCCCTCGCAGGAATAGATCCAGCGAGCGCCTGATCCGCTCGTCGCTGTCGTCTTATGCTGCGCCTCGGGGTCGCAAAGAAGACCATCATTCTTTTCGTAATACCTATTCATGGAGGGTTCCCGTCATGCCGGGTTACGAGGCAGTGCAGATGTATATGCAACTCGCCGAGTCTACTGACAACAAGTTCGCGATCGCAGTACTGAAGGACATCGCCGACGAAGAGCGGGTCCATGCCGGCGAATTCTTGAAGCTCTTGCACCACCTTGCCCCCGAAGAGGCGAAGCTCTACAAAAAAGGAGCTAAAGAGGTGGATGGGATCCTGAGTGAAGTCCAAAAGAAGTAACAGGAACGACTAACTCGTGGTAGCGCAGCCACGCCGATGTTCCGCGTACGCCCTCGTTATGGCTAACATGGGATGGTCAGCCGTTACCGTCGTCCACTTCGGGAGTTTCGTAGCGATCCGTGAGGAACGCGAGCGGGCCTGACAATCTCGTCGGGCATGTTTGAGCACGGCTTATCTGCCGAAGCCTCGTCGTAGCGGAAGATACCGCCCTGCAGCTTGTTGGGTGACGGATGCTGAACTGAGAAATGGGTACACTTCCAAAAGTTCGAACCAGAAATATTGTGCCATCCGGGCCGATTCAAAACATTGCAGGTCTTCCTCAGATCTCGCGAACGCGACCAGTCACCTCGCTGGTATCGTGCCAGTGCCTTGTAGCGAGCACTGCATGCTCTCGTTGTGCAGGCTCTGGCTCCTCGGAAAAAGGATAAGCATATAACCACTCAGAAACTTCAACTTTGTCATCAGTTGCGGTGGTGGTCTTGACGAGCCGCGCAGATACTTTAAGCCAAGCCATAGGCACCTCACATATGTCACTTTGACGTCGTGGCGGAAGCGATGTCTGGTCAAAATTAGACACTGTCTGAATTTTCACGAGGTGCAACACGGGAGCCAGCTACGCGATCGCGCGATGCGGGCGAACGACGGTTGCGCGACTCCATCCCGATACCGCATCTTCAATCGTTTACAGGAACGGCGAGCGAAGAGCCCAACCCACAGTCGAACCAGCACCTGATCGTTTCCGAGGACATCGCCCACTCCGTTAGGAATGATCCCTACTTGCGGGCCCTAGCCATGTTGGACTCCAGGCAACCTAATCGTAACCGTGATGCAGGTCTCAGTCGCAAATGAAGATCTCAAGACGTAATGATCATCCCGACCGCAGCCGCAGTCGTAACACCGAAGGTAGCCCAACCCAAATACCTGAGCAGGGTTGGGTTCACGCGCTTGCCCATGACTTTGGGGTTGCTTGTCAGGAGGATCACAAGCAGGATCAGCGGAGGCGCCAGGAGACCATTAATCACTGCCGACCAGAACAGCATTTTCACCGCGTTGAAACCCAGGTAATCCAACACGATGCCCAACACCATCGCGACGGCCATTACGGCATAGAACTTGGGCGCGAGTCGTGGCTTGTCGGCCATTGAGCCACGCCACACTGCTCCTTCCGCCACCGCATAAGCGCATGATCCCACCAGGACCGGAACGCCCAACATTCCCGTACCGATCAGCCCCAGGGTGAAGAGCAGGTAGGCACCATTGCCAGCAAGAGGACGCAACGCTTCGGCTGCCTGCCTCGCGCTGGTGATGTCCGTCTGCCCGTGTGCATGTAACGTGGCAGCGGTTGTCAGAATGATGAAATACATGATGAGATTCGAGAAGAACATCCCTACCATGGTGTCGGCGCGCGCGCTTCGTAATTGCCCTGCGGTCGCGCCCTTGCGCCCAGCCTGGGAACGGCTGTTGGTGCCCCCCTCTTCGACCTCTTGGGCTGCCTGCCAAAAGAAGAGATAGGGAGAAATAGTGGTCCCCAGAATCGCTACAAGCACCGCCAGAAATCCGCGTGACCACTCCAGATGGGGCAGGAACGTCACCGCGAGCGCGTGTCTCCAATCGACGTGAGCGTAAAACGAAGCGAACACATAGGCAAACAAGACGAGCGTCGTCCACTTGAAAATCCGCGCCATCAGCTGGTACGAACTCCAGAACAGCAGCCCGATGATGAGCAACGCATAGACTGGGATCCAGATGAGTGATCGAATTCCGGTGATGAGTTCCGTCGCCTCCGCCATACCGCCGAGATCGGCACCGATGTTGATGATGTTGGCGCCGACGAGAATCGAGCAGGCTCCCCAGAGCACCCAGCGCGGGTAGTACATCCTTACCGCAGCGGCCAACCCGCGCCCCGTAACCATGCCCAGACGCGCGCACATGAGCTGGATCGCAACCATCAGAGGAAACGTCAGTAGGGCGATCCATAGCGTGGTGTATCCGAAGGCTGCTCCAGCCACGGAGTAGGTTGAGATTCCCGAGGGATCATCATCGGCCGCCCCAGTGATCAATCCAGGCCCCAAGATCGCGAAGGACCTCTTCAGAAGCCCTGCTCCCTTGGCTTTTTCGACATTCTGGTTAGATAGATGGTTCTTCGCCGTCATGTTTGTCCGATGCGGTGCTCCGCATATAGATTACCCATCGAGTTCGTGTGCCACTGCGGCAATGAATTGTCCAATGGGAGAGGAACACTTGCAACCGTAATTGCCACCGCGATTCTTTGCCCGAATGAACCACCCCCGAATCGTTTGACGGAGGGCGAGGAAGAAAAACTTTACCGACAGTTATCTGCCATTCCCAGCGCCTTCATCCTTCACCGGCGATCAGAACCGGTCCTTCCACCCGGCGCAGTCGGGAGTTCCCGGGGCACCCCTACTCCGATCTGAAGTCACTGCCGGGCCACTTCACGATTAGGAAGAGAATGCTGTCCGCCGGTTGTGTTGACTTTGATCTCAGCGGGCACCGAGCAATTGTGCACAGATTGGTGATCATGGGAATCATACGATGGTACCTGTCAAACGTGACAAAGGAGAATTGAATGAAATCCCAAAAGTTATTGGCCGCCGTCCTGACCTCGCTGACCGTTCTTGCCCTGTCCCTGTCGGTAATGGCACAGAGCACAACACAATCCAGCACCACGACCACACAGAATCCGCCGGCCGCTCAGACGCAGAGCACTACCACCACGAGCTCAGAGGATCCGACGTCTCCGACGCAGGCCCAGACCAGTCAGACCACCGATGTGACGGTTACTCCGGCAGACCCTCAGGTGAAGCAGACCGATACGACGACCACCACAACCACGCCCCAGCCGAAGGTGAAGCAGACCGACACCACAACCACCACAACCGCGCCGCCGCCCGAGGTGAAGAAGGACACCACATCGACGACCACAACCACTCCCCAGCAGCAATAGTTGAGTGTACATAGTTCTA
>DATBZX010000016.1:0-9440 GCA_036512955.1 Terriglobales bacterium | reverse complement strand
CAAGCATCCGAGAGGCGATCGTCGCGTGTAGCGAAATGCTGGTTGTTATCACACCTAACTCAAAGGACAGGCCTTGGATCATGATCGAGGTCGGTGCGGGCTGGGCATTGGGAAAACATGTCACCCCGTGCTTGGCTTTTGTGGATGTCAGCGAAGTTCCTGAGGCCCTTTCCAGATCCCAAGCACGATCCATTCTAACGAAGAAGAATCGCGACGCTCTGATCAAAGAGCTGTCGAATCGGCTCGGAATATCCAAGAAGTCGCAGGTTGCGTCCCGAAGTTGAACAGCGGCGGGACAGTCGCCGTAATACCTAGACGAGACGCATCGCCAAATCTCTGATCTCCTTAGTGTCTTCAAAGACCAGCGCAAAACGGGATTTCCAGCCGGGTTCAATCTCAGACATCTGGGATCCGATTCGTAACAACGGATGCTTAGAGCTCAGCTCTGTCAGCACTGATAAGAAAGTTTCCGGATGTTGTGAGAATACGAATCCAGCATGGACGATCATCAAGTCAGGACGGAACGAATTAATTTTCCGGTCAATATAATCGAGAAGACTTTGCTTGTCGATACGACGTGTCGATTCCAAGGCATAGCAATACTCAACCGAAAGGTCATCCGCTGCAAATTTGGCTTGTTTACTCGCAATTCGTCGCTTTGTGAGATCGTCGTTAATTGATTCTACGATCAGAAGTCTGGAAGCCGCCATTTGAGCCTCCTTGGCCAGAGCGGTATTGAATGATTCATTTCGAGGCGGGTGGCCCACCCCGCGCTCGTATACTCTTGAAAAATCTTTGAGAGGGTGCCCCATCCCGCCTTCTGTTGGCGGGGTGGGTCCTCGGCACTACAAATCCAAATATCTGCCGAACAGCTTGTAATAAATAGGGCTATACTCGGCTAGAAATTCTTCGAGGACATCGACATTGTGGAGATCTCGTCCTCTGTACAGGAGCAGGGGCGGCTTCTTTTGCTTCGGTCGTTTTCCGCGTCTCACCGGCGCCTTCAGGAGCCAATTATGACTGCACTTGTTCCGCAGGGTATTCAGTTCGGTAAGTCTGTCTTTCGTTCCTGTCCTAACGAGTCCGAGCACGACCGCAAAGTTGAGCTTCATCTCGAAGCCGAGGCTCCTGGGACCAACAAGCATGCCTCGTAACGCCTGCGCTGATTTACTACGCATCCTACGGGCACGATCTTCCGGCTTCACGTTCAGAATGCGACAAATTATTTGCGAGTTCAGAAGGTCTTCGATGGCAGTATGCATCTGCAAGACAGCGGATCGAATCATGTCGTCGCGCTTGCGTTCGAGCATACCGGCATATAGGACACGATCCGTGGTTTCGTTGAGCCTATAGAAGACGTCGTCGATCTCCGCGATTTCGCGCGTCAATCGGGTGATTCTCGCCTCCACGAACTGAGGATTACTCCAATTCATTGCTGACCGGGTTGTCTTTCCTTGCCGTATTTCAGTTTAGTAAGACGTCCAGCCGGCACTTCCGCCGCCAGGAAACTCATTACCGGAAATTCTCGAGCGACTTACGTTGAACACGGCACCACAAACTAAGCAATCTCGGTATCGATCGCCTTCGGCTGCGGTGACGGGTCCCATCGGGGCGAGAACTTTTTGTGAAAAGCACTTCGGGCACAATGCTCGGTCAGGAAACTTCTTCTCGTACCAGAACGGCATATTGAACACAAACTCATCGCCCTTGAATCGAAGATTATCCCGGAGGTTTCGGTTTTCGTCTTCTAACTCCGAGACCTGGACTTTCAAATTCATCAGTGTGTCGTACACCTCCATAAGCTGCTGCTTGACTTCAATCTTGGACACACCCTGAGCGATTTCATAAATGTTCTTGCCGGCGGTAGCGATTGCGTTAAATAGCGCCAGGCCAGCTGCTGGATCGATTGGCATAGCTAAAATCGTAACTCAGCACTGGGGAGCTTGCTAGGGAGTAATTCTCACGAGTGCAGAATGTGAGCGGCCGTCTTTCGTTGGTCGGTGGCCCACATATCCCCGATTTTGGGATATGTGGGGTTTTCTTCACAACCGACAACCGACCGCTGCCAACTTCCGCTAATCACACCCTACCGTGACCGGTGCCCTTGCACATCCGCCTCCATCGAGTGAACCATGGCTGCGAGGAGAGGGATTGGTGTGTCTCGCCTCGGCCCGCGCCCAGTCCGCGGACCTGAAGCCGTTCTTTGAAATCCCGGCGTGCCCCCATACCGCGGTTAAGGCCTTGCCATATTTGTATGGAATGTATGACCAAAATCTGTCATACTTGTATGGGAAATACGACAAATCATGTGTATGATTTGTATGTATTATATGACAAATTAGCCCTAAAAAACGCTCCAAATCGCACCTAAACCATTATGGCTCAAATGGATACATATAAGTCATCTGAAATCAGTCTCTTGCGAATAATTTCTCAGTAACCAGCTGATTCTAAAGAGGCATGAAACAATAATGAAGGAAGAAGCTCCTAAAACCGCAAGAAATCTGCTTCAGGTTCGCCTTTCTGAAAACGAAAAGCGCAACATCAAGATGATGGCTGCGGGCCAGGGCTTGACCCTGAGGGAAGCGACCCTGGCGGCATTTACCGCTTGGGCGGAAAAGCTTCGCGCGCAGGCTGCGGCTTCCAAAGCGGCGAAACCTGCTGGGCACAGATAAAGTGCGGGTAAGACCGGTGCCGGCCAGTCCGGCGGGTGCCCGCCCGGCTAACTCACTGCGGTGATTAAACTTACAGGGGGTGGGGGTTTTAGTTTGCACCACGAACTCAGAAACGGTAAAGTCCCAGGCCGGTGATCCGCGCGATTCTGGAAAAATCCAGGTCCAGGGTAAACACGCTTGCGCCGTGCTCCAGGGCAATGGCTGCAATGAGGGTGTCAATGGTCGTGAGTGAAATCCCCCGTGCCCGCGCGGCACGGTACATTGCCGCGGCTTGCCGATAGGTTTCAAATCCCTGCGGTTCCAACATGTCCCACTGTGCCAGGAACCCCTCGACGCGGCCGGCATCGCGGGTTAATCCTTGGAGGACTTTCGCCACCACCACTCCCGTCAGGGCAAAGGGTTCGCTGTCCTCGATCATGCGGCGCAGTTCCTCGCCGCCCCGTCCGGGCGTGGAGCTGAAAAAGTCAACCCACACGGAGCTGTCCACCAGGATCAAACTCGATCTCTCCGCGACGCCTTCAGATCACCTTTCCATATTCCGGTTCCGTAGTAGCGGAGAATGCCCTTTCGGCTCTCCGAGCGGACCAGCAATTCCAGCGCGCGGTCCACGATTTGGCGCTTCGTCTTGAGCCGGGTGAGCTTGCGCGCCTTGCGGATCAAATCCTCGTTAATCTCGATATTGGTTCTGCTCATGACCGCGATCATACACCAAATCATTAAATAGTGGTGTATACAAGGACGCTGGTGCGATTTGGAAACGAAATCCGTTTCCCAGCTTCCTACGACGCGTTCAGCGCGGGCAAGCCCGCGAGCGCGTCGCCGGCCGCCCCGGTGATCGCATCCAGCACTGAGCTGGAGCCGGAACCGTCGGCCGACGAGGCCTGCAAGATCTCGCTGGTCTCAACCGAAACGATCCGCATGGTGACGCGCACCTGGTCCCCGATGATCTGGACCGCTCCCTGCAACAGGTACGCGGCGCCCTGGACGCTGCCGTCTTGCAGGCTCTGGGTATCGTCATGCACCTGCGGTAACGGATTAAAACTGCTGCTCAGGCGAACCGCGAGCTTGTACAGGTCGCTATCCAACGTCACCTTCACGGAGTCGTCCATGGGGACGTTGTGATCTTCAAGAGCGCGGGTGAGCGAGCTGCTCACATCGTCTTCGCTCGGCGGCTGCACAGACTTGTCGCCCGAGGAGCTGTCGCTGGACGACGAACTGCTTGAGTCAGAACTCGAGCTGTCGTCGGAAGACGAGCTCGAGCTTTTCGAATCGGAGCTTGAACTGTCGCTGCTGTCGGTTTCGGCCGAGCTGTCGCTGTGGCCTTCGTTGTCCTCCAGCGGCTTTTCGCTCGTATCGTCGCTGGAAGAGCTCTCGCCGGCAGGTGCTGGTTCGGTCTCGTCGCCCGCCGGAGGCGGCTCGCTCCCCTCTACCGACGCTGAAGAACTGGAACTGTCGTCACTGGAGGAAGAATCGGAGTCAGACTTATTCTCGTCGTCGTCGAACATGGCGCGTTGCTCTCCTTGGAGTGTGGATGGTTTTAGAAGTTGTCGGCCAGACTATCACACAGACTGATTAGCTCGGCAGTGTAAAGGATGTCGTGGGACTGGACCAATGGCAGCCAAATGTGGGCCAGCAGCGCAACCCGTTACCCCCGCTACAAACCTGTGGAAGAACCGATTTTGCCGCTTGCGCCTGAGTCGCGAGTCAACTAGCATTCGGGATTGAGCCTTTATGCTTGGTGCCCGGAGAGTCCGAGCCGGGCAGCGACAGTAAGCCCCAGCAGCATTTCAAAGCAGACAGGAGAACATGGCAATCGGAGCGCAGCAACGAACGACTACGTCGAACCTCCCCGATACTGGGCTGAACTACACTGGCCCGCTGATCATGGTGACCACGCTGTTCTTCATGTGGGGATTCCTTACCTGCTTGAACGACATTCTCATTCCCCACCTGAAAGCAATTTTCGACCTGAATTACGCCCAAGTCATGCTGGTGCAGCTCGCCTTCTTCGGGGCGTATGCGGTGTTTTCCATTCCCGCAGGGTTCATTACCGAACGGGTGGGCTACAAGCCAATGATGGTTGCCGGGCTGCTGACCATGGCAGCCGGGGCATTGCTGTTTGTGCCCGCAGCAATGGTACCGTCGTTCCCGCTGTTTCTGGCAGCACTCATCATTCTGGCCGGTGGGATAACCGTGTTGCAGGTGGCGGCCAATCCATATGTAGCGCTTCTCGGGCCCTCCAAGACGGCATCTTCCCGCCTGACGCTGACGCAAGCGTTTAATTCATTGGGTACGGCGATCGCACCCTGGTTCGGGGGCATCCTGATCCTGGCTACTGCGCCAAAAGCGGCGGAAGAAATCGCCAAGATGCTGCCTGCTGAATTGCAGACCTACCGTATCGACCAAGCGTCGTCGGTGAAGTTGCCATACATAGGAATAGCGGTGGCGTTGGTGGTGCTGGCCGTCGTCATCGGGCTCTTTAAGCTGCCCCACATCCCCGAGGCCGAGGGCGGCCACGCCGTGGTGAAAGATGACAGCATCTGGAAACATCCGAATCTGGTGCTGGGCGCAATCGGCATCTTCACCTATGTCGGCGCCGAGGTAGCTATCGGCAGCTTCCTGGTGAATTACCTGCACGAGCCGAATATCGGCAATCTCAGCCTGGAAACTGCTGCCAAAGTCCTTTCCGTCTATTGGCTAGGCGCAATGGTAGGACGCTTCATCGGCTCGTACGTACTCCGGCACATGCCGCCGCGCAGGGTACTGGCGGCCAATGCGTTTATCGCGGCTGCGTTGGTCTGCATTTCCATGGCGAGTACTGGACATGTTGCGATGGTGAGCATCCTGGCCATCGGCTTCTTTAACTCCATCATGTTCCCCACGATCTTCACCCTGGGCATCGAAGGCTTGGGACCGCTGACGGGCGAAGGTTCAGGAATGCTGAACACCGCCATTGTTGGTGGCGCGATCATTCCTCTGGTGCAAGGCTTCATCGCCGATCGAGTGGGCATCCACCATGCGTTCTTCCTGCCGGCGGTTTGCTACCTGTACATCGTGTTCTTCGCCATCAAGGGACTGCCCCGCAAGCGGGCCGCAGCATAGTCAGGAAATTGGAGTTGGATACACCGCCCGCAGACTTCGGTTTGCGGCCGTTTTTAGATCACCAAGTGGGTGTTGGGTTCCTCTTCGGGCGCGGTGATGCCTTCAGGAAGTTGGCCGCCGTTGTATTCGGCGAGGCGGTTTTTCCATTTCAGAAAATCGGTGATGGTCTGCGGCTCTATGCGTACTTCTACGCGCCGCAAACTCGCCAATAGCAAGTTCATCTCTTTCATCAGGCCAACTTCGCTGCGCAGGTCGGCGCGACCGGGTTTCACCGTCATCCGGACTTCGCGACCCGTCAATTCCAGCAATCCCCAATGCTTGGGCAATTCGTCTGCTCGGATCATGCCCGCAGGAGCCATATAAAAACGCTGGCTTCCCAGCCCTTCCTCGGACTTCTGGCGAAAGGGCTTGTGAGCGTCGGCGAGAAAGTCCGATCGCGAAACCTTGCACTCCACCAGCACGGATTTGCAGAAGCCCCTCCACGCGATCACGTCGGGAACTTCTCCAGTGGCGCAATATTGTTCGGCGAGTATGATGCCGCATTTGTAGTTGCGGCGCAGCCATTCGGTGGCTCGGGCAACCAATTGCGCGTGCCTGGCTGCGATGGACAATGACTTCCCCATGTGTCAGTTGTAACGCGAATTGGCACGGGTGGGGAGTGCCAGAATGGTGGCAGGGATGGACGTATCGTACCCAGGCCAGCGCCGAAAGACGCGGCGCGAACCTGGGCACCCATCTTTTGACTCCGGAGACTAGGAGGTTACTTGGTTTTCGGCTTCTTCGGCTTCTTGACTTCGCGTTTTGGTGCGTTCTTGTTTCCCATGCAAACAGTTTAACCTGAGCCGTCAAGCATGGCGTCGTACGATTACGCGCCGGAAACGAGAGAGTCAATCCTCACAAAGAAATGTTAAATGCACCATGCTCACGGATCGCGCTGGGCTTTCGTCCAACGCAGTGGCATCAACAACTAAATTTCTAAGAAATGGGGAATGGGACATGCACAACCGGCTTTTCGGGTGGGGGATTGTGTTTTGCGTGCTGTTTTCCGGATTGGCATCTGCGCAGGTCAAAATCATGCGAGAGCCCCCGGCTCCCGTAAAGCTGGTGAACGAGGCCGAGTTGATCGCGAAGCTATCTGCGGCCATGGACAAGTTGGTGGCTGACGACCAGTTTTCCGGAGCCGTGCTGCTGGCGAAGGACGGCAAGCCTATCTTCGAGAAAGCCTACGGGTTGGCAAGTAAGAGCTACGCCGTTGCGAACCGGACCGACACCAAATTCAACGTGGGATCAATTGACAAGATCTTCACCAAGATTGCGATTGGCCAGCTCATTCAACAGGGCAGGATCGCGTCGGCTGACGACAAGCTGATCAGGTATCTGCCTGACTATCCCAATAAAGATGCCGCCGAGAGAATCACGCTGCGGCAGATCCTGACCATGCAGTCGGGGATCGGCGATTTCTTCGGACCCAAGTTTGAGAAGTCCGCTAAAGACCAGTTCCGGACGATCTCCGACTACCTGCCGCTGTTCGCCTCCGAGCCCTTGCAGTTTGAGCCGGGCACGCAGCGGAGATACTCCAACGGCGGCTACATCGTGCTGGGCGCGGTGATCGAAAAGATAACCGGCCAGAGTTATTACGACTACGTGAGGCAAAACATCTTCCATCCCCTGGGAATGGAGAATACCGACTTCTACGAAGTGGACGCGGTGGTCGCCAATCGGGCTTCCGGTTACACCAAACGAGGCGCAGTTGAGACCGTCGATTGGCGAGAAAATGTCTATCTGCAACCGGCGCGTGGCTCATCGGCGGGGGGCGGCTATTCCACCACCGGCGACCTGCTGAAGTTCTCCAATGCCGTGGCCGACGGTAAGATTCTGAACCCCGCTTTTGAGGCGGGCGCGCCGATTGCACCGGGCAAGCCCTTCGCGATCATGCGCGGCATCGGAATCGCCGGAGGATCACCGGGCGTCAACGGCGTATTGGAAGCCGGCATGCCCGGCGGCTACACGATGATCGTGCTATCGAATTACGATCCGCCGTCGGCCGAGAACGTGACGGAAAGTGTTCGCGAGTGGATGGGCTTGCGGATGGACTAGCTCCTCGCCTCCTGCACCAGTGGTACGATGGTTGACCTTGCCGTCTCCTCTGCGGCAATCGAGTCTACCCATGCAACGACGCGACTTCCTCAGCCTCGCCACCACTGCGGCTGCAACCATGGCCCTCGAACCCACGTCTTTCGCCGCCAATCCCGACGTGAACGCGCCCGTACATTATCCCGATCCGGCCATCGAGATCATCGATCCACGCTTCGCCAAGTACGTGGTGTTCAACGCCGCCATCGAGCGGCTCTATACCGGCTGCCGTTGGGCCGAAGGCCCGGTCTGGTTCGGCGACGGCCGATACCTGCTGTGGAGCGACATTCCCAACAACCGCATGCTGCGTTGGCTGGAAGATACTGGCGAGGTCAGTGTCTTCCGCAATCCCTCGAACTACAGCAACGGGAATACGCGCGACCGGCTGGGCAGGCTTGTTACCTGCGAGCACGATTCACGCCGTGTCACCCGTACTGAGTACGACGGCACAATTACGGTGCTGGCCGATCGCTCTCAGGGAAAGCTACTCAATGCTCCCAACGACCTGGCGGTACACTCCGACGGCGCGGTGTGGTTCACCGATCCGGGCTACGGAATCCTAAGCAACTACGAAGGACACAAGGCTATGTTCGAATTGCCCGCTAATGTGTATCGCATAGACCCAAAGAGCCACGAGTTGACCGTTGTCGCCGGCGACATGGAGAAGCCCAACGGCATCTGCTTCTCGCCTGACGAGAAGAAGCTCTACGTGGTCGATACCGGGGCGTCGCATCATCCCGGCTACCCGCATCACATTCGCGTGTATGACGTCGTGTACGGCACACGCCTCACCAACGGTCGTGTCTTCGTTGACACCGGCTCCTGCACGGCCGACGGCATCCGCTGCGATACGGACGGCAACGTCTGGGCCGGCACTGGCTGGGGTGGCCCCGGCTTTGATGGCGTGCAAGTCTTCGCGCCTGAGGGCAAGCTGATCGGCAAGATCCACCTGCCCGAGACATGCGCCAACCTGTGCTTCGGCGGTGCCAAGCGCAATCGGCTGTTCATGGCCGCCAGCCAGTCGCTGTACGCGCTATACGTTGAGGCACAAGGAGCGCAGTCGCCCTAGCCGCAGACCGCCGCGCGAATCGTGTAGGATTAAAGATTCGACATGGCGTGGATGATCCAGGCAGAAGACGTACGCAAAACCTATCGCATCGGCAAGGTCGATGTGCAGGCCCTCCGCGGAGTATCCCTCGAAGTCCAGCAGGGCGAGTTTGTCAGCATCGTGGGCCCTTCCGGCAGCGGTAAGTCGACGCTTTTCTATATCTTGGGCGGGCTGACGCACGCCGATAGCGGGCGGGTATTGATCGATGGCGTCGATTTCACTTCCCTGTCGGACGCGGCGCGGACTCGGGTGCGCAAACAGAAAATCGGATTCGTCTTCCAGAAGTTCAACCTGCTGCCGACCCTGTCCGCGCAAGGCAACATCGACATCGCGCAAGACATTGCTGGCGTTCAGGTCGGACACGACCGCGAGCACATCGAACGCATCACCCGGCTGCTAGGCATCGACAAGCGAATGGACCA
>DATBZX010000015.1:0-16466 GCA_036512955.1 Terriglobales bacterium | reverse complement strand
CCGAACAGGGGAACGGATCATGGAACACAATTCCCGCCGCCGAACGCCACCGTTTGGTTACGGCCGCCCGGTTGGCGATCCTCGAGCTCGAAACCAATGCTCGGATGGAAGAAGATGACTCGCGCCGCTATTTCGCCAAGCCGGGAGAGGCAGAGTGGGGATGCTGACACAGTTGCTGCTGACGGCAGGAGTGTGGATCGGGCGTTCTGCTTCAGTGCCAATCAACGAGAGGTTGGACCCTATCTCAGGTTGCTGTCAGGGCTAAAGTGCTTCATGGCGCGGCGCAACTCAAGGTGATTCTCCCCGACTACAAAAGTCAGTTGTTCTGAGGTGGAACATGGCGACTGCCAAACGAAATTACTTCCCAGACCTTGCCTCGAATGTCATCCGCCCCGCTATCGTCGAAGCCATGCTGCTGACGGAGAAGCATGCCGGTGATGCCGTCTATATGGCCACACTCGCTGAAGAACTGCGTAATGTCGAGGCAAAGATCGCCGCGATGGAAGAAGCCACCCAGTTTGGGTCCTCCGCAACTGCAGCCCAGAGTGGTTCCTTCCTCTCACCTGGGGATAGGGTGGAGGCCCAATGGATTAGAACCAAGTCGCGCGAATTGGATGCTCGTCTCCGCCACATCGAGCGAACGTTCAATGACCGGCAGGGTCTCAAGATTGCTAGATCCACAAAAGTGGGTTCGATTTCATAGATTTCTGGGCCGTAGATTTTGACTGGCACCCGGCTTGCGTGAAAGTTGTCGATGTCTTCGGCTGCGACACCAGCATCACGGTCGAGGTGAAGATCTGATGCCGGATTTTCTGAACACCTCAGCTCTGGAACCGCTCTTCGCTCCGTGGGAAGAACCACATTCCCACCGCATCCGGGCGGAGAAGGAAGGGGAGCCTGCCCGGATCGTAAGGGGCCGACGGCCTTCGCCGATAGGTATTGCCCAGAACATACGTGGCGAGGTGCGGGAATGGCGAGCGGCGTTCTACGCAGGCGCGAGTGACACCACGCGCCATCTCCTAGATCATTGGTTCAACCGCAGCCACCGGCGCACGACGCCACAGGGCGAGGATTTCGAGTTTCGCTACTACTTCTGCCAGCGCGAGGCGATTGAAACTCTGGTCTATCTCAAGGAAGTCCGTAAGCTCAACTGCCTCTCACAGCTTTTAGCGGAGTTCGGCGGCGCAGACGCCGAACTTGCCGCGCTTGGTATCACAGAAGAAGAGGATGCTTGGAGCCGTTATGCCTTCAAGGTGGCGACTGGTGCAGGAAAGACGAAGGTGATGACCCTTGCCATCGTATGGAGCTACTTCCACGCGCTCCGCGAGTCCGATTCCGAGATGGCTCGACACTTTGTTCTTATCGCTCCCGGCCTGACGGTCTATGAACGTTTGAAGGATGATTTTCGGCCCGGCGACGGCCGTCCGGATATCTTCGACAGCGATCCGCTAATCCCGCCTGAATGGCGAGGTGACTGGAACCTTTCAGTGGTGCTCCAAGATGAGGCAGCAGGCGCGGCCAGCGGTGGTGTTCTCTATCTCACGAACATTCATCAATTACATGATCCAAGCAAACGCACCAAGAAACAACAATCCCAGACGTATAGCTGGATAGGGCCACCGGTTTCCAAAGCCACCGCGTTGGACACAGCGGCGGCTCTCCGCGATCGAATCACGAAGCACCCCCGCTTGATGGTCATCAACGATGAGGCTCACCATGTATGGGACCCCGATTCCGCTTGGAATGAAGCAATCGGCTTCATTCATGAAACCAACCGTCAGCGCGGCGGCGCGGGACTGGTTGCACAACTCGATTTCAGCGCGACGCCTAAAGACAATAAGGGTCTACTCTTCAAGCATGTGGTTTGCGATTCCCCGTTGGGTGAGGCTGTCGATGGTGGAATCGTCAAAACCCCGGTCATCGGGCGCGCTGACAGGAAGTTGGAAGAGCAGCCGGGCGAAGACGCCGGCTATGTTTACGAGCGGCACCTCCTTCTGGCGTATGAACGCTGGAAGTCCAGCCGCGACGAATGGAAGAAGAGCGGCAAAAAGGCACTCCTCTTTGTCATGTGCAATAGTACGGCCGAAGCGGATCAAATTACTCGGCGGCTGAACACTGACGACCTGTTCAAGGACCTGAACGGCGGCACAATCAACCTCCACACCAACTTGAAGGGCAAGCTCAAGAAGGAAGGAAAGGGGGCCAGTGCCAGGTATGTCTTCGTTGAAGACGAGAAGGAAATCAGCGACGAGGACCTAAAGGCCCTCCGGAAGCTAAGCCGCGAGTTGGACTCGAACACGAGCCCATATACCTGCATCGTTTCGGTGCTCATGCTTCGTGAGGGGTGGGATGTTCGCAACGTGACGACGGTGGTGCCCCTGCGTCCATTGAGCTCGAAGTCCGATATCCTGCCGGAACAGACGCTCGGCCGGGGCCTGCGCCGCATGACGCCGCCCGGGCAGGCCAATGAAATTGTGACAGTAATCGAGCACCCGGCATTCGCCAGTCTGTATGCACAGGAACTGGCGCAGGAGGGGCTGCCCATCGAAGTGATTGACATCGACCGGGTGCCGACAACGACGGTTTCGATTTATCCCGATGAGGCGCACAAAGACCTGAAGGAGCTGGAAATTGCGGTACCCCACCTGAGCGGCGGGTACCGTATTCAGGCTATTCTTGAGGGCCTCAAGATTGAGGACGTCCGAGGCGAATTCAGCAAGTACAAGCCGCTTCCTCTCGGGGGTCAGGGGAAGACAGAAATTCAGTATGAAGGCCGCCACCTGCTCACTAACGAGGTGGTGGAACGGCTAAAGATCAATCTCCCGTTGTTGGAGTCAGGCGTGGGAGCTGTTTCGTACTTTGTGAAACAGCTGGAGCAGGTTTGCAAACTGCGCGGCACTCATGCCGTTCTAGCGCCTCTGGTGCAGACCTTCCTCGAAGAAATCCTGTTTGAGAAGAAGACAACTCTCTACGACCAAGCGCTTATCTCCCGTCTGGGCGACTCCGATGTCGGCGAGCATGTCCGTGCTGTCTTTGTACCTTTGATTCGTGCCAGGACGACTACTGTAGAAAAGCGGCTTCCCGGATCCGCGCCAATGGTGCTCTCTGGGTGGAAGCCTTTTCAGGTCACTCACAGCGAGCGGCATCCGGTCGTGCAAGCCAACCGGACGCTGTTCAATCTAGTCCCGTGCAACCGCGAGCTGGAAGTTGCTGTGGCCACCTTTGTGGATCGCGCTACAGATATCACTGCTTTCGCCAAGAACGCCGGCCCGCAATGCCTGCGCATCGATTACCTTGCGTCTGGCGCGCGTCTGTCGTTCTACACGCCTGATTTCTTCGTGCGGTCAAAGGACGGTCGTAACTACCTCATCGAGACCAAAGGCAGGGAAGACAAAGACGTCCCGCGCAAGGCCAAGGCCGCAATAGCGTGGTGCGAGGCTGCTTCGACGAAAAGCAGTCGCTGGGAATACATCTACGTTCCCCAAGGCGTTTTTGAGCGCCTTACCGGAGATACAATCGCCGAGCTGGCGCGGACGTGCCAGCCAGCCTTGAAGGGACTGATCGAGGCCGAGGACACCTCCGTCCAAATGCCGCTCTTTGCGGCGGCGGCGCAGGCCGAGGCGGCAGAACTAGAGAAAGCTCCCGAGCTGAAGGGTATTGTCGATGAGGCGACTCTCCAGGCGTTACCGCCGCGATATCGCAAAGCCGTCGAGCAGGCGACAATGCTTCTCCGATTCTTTGAAAACAAAGAGGGCATGAACTACTCCCCGGTGTTCAATGGACTCCTCGGCTCGTTGGATGAAGCCGCCCGTGCGCTGTTGGTTCGGCGTCTGCAGCCGACTATGCCGGTGACAGTGCCCGATCAAAAGACGTGGTTCGATCCATATCTCCGGGACACAGACCGGCGCACGCAACCCCATTACCAGAAAATGGCTCAGAATCTAAAACACACACTCGTCTTCAACAACGGCATTATGCCGCTTGGTCTGCTGCGTGACTGCATGGAATACGCCCTCAACGACAACGCGAGAATCGAAGGTGTCTTTGAGGCCGTGAAAGCGAAATTTAAGGTGGCCGGAGGCCGGGAGCAACTCGCCACGGTGACCCGCATTTACGATTTCCGCAACACGCGCGTGGCTCACCAGGAAAAGGAAATCACGGACCCGAAAGAGGCACAACAAAATCTCGTTGGGTGGATCAAGGGGCTAAAGGCGTTGACAGAGGCCGGTTAGGAATGCCCAGATCGCGGAGCAGTCGGGAGCCGTATCCGAGGCCGGCACGCGGTCCCGTTCCTTAAGCCATTGAGTGCATGTCAACACCACAGGCGCGCAACTTCTTGCACACTGCCTCCGCAAGTTCGTTGACATCCGATTGGACAGCCTGTTGTGGTGTTGCCAAGCCTCGTATGATTTCCCCCTGACGCTGACACGCAACTTCGCCATAGCTGAGAAACGTTGTCAAAACCTTTTCGTGTCCGAGATTCTGGCTCCACGCCTTGAACTGTTCCGGGGACGTACAGACCTCTTCGCCGAGGCGGGCAAGTGTATTCCTAAAGCTGTGCGGGTTGAAATAGGGCAGGCCAGCAGTCACGAAGGCTTCGCGAAATATCGTGCGAATGGGCGAGGCAGTGTTCCAATGATTCCGATCCAGACCCGACACTTCAAACTGGCGAGTCGCCCCCAGCGCAATGCGCGTTGCCGGGAACAGCGGATCGTCATTGCCCCATAGCTTGTTTTCCCGGAGATAAGACACCCACTCCGCCACAATCCCGCGAATTTCATCGCCCACCGGAAAGAAGAAGGTGGTGAAGGTTTTGCTGAATTTCGTCCTAACTTCGCGCGCATCTTGATCGACGCGGTTCGCGTGCAGATCAACATGCTTTAGCTTCATCGAGGCAATGGCGCTGTCCCGCGCGCCTGTAAGAAGCGTGAATGCGAGAAGGGCGCGGTTACGGCGATCTATCTCCGTGCCGGACGGCATCATATTGATGACGTGCTTGACCTGTTCCAAAGTTGGCGCTTTTTGTTCCCGCTGAGCCGTGGCGATGCGCGTGTCCTTGTCGGACAAATTGAAATACTCGGCATCGCAATACTGAAAATGTGACTTGTAGCCAGGTTGCAACGCAAGCCACTGAAAGAATCGTTTGAGTTGTGTAAGCGTGGCATATAAGGTCGCCTTGCTCAGCTTCTCCCCGGAATGTTGGCCATGCTGTTCCGCAAGGTGCTTCTTGAACGCAATCGCCTGCTCAATGTGAAACGTCTTAAAGTCACGATACTTGTTGTAAATTTCAAATCGGTTTAGAGCCTTGGCAGACGCATCCACGGTTGGCTCGCTGTGGCGCTTTGCTTCCTTCAGAAAAGCGAAATATTGACGTTTGATTCGTTCGTTATCTGCGTTGTGTTTTGGCAAGGTCGATGTCTCCTATTGCAAGTCACTGTTCACGGTGGGTTGATTACTCTCAATTAGGTGTCGCAGTGCTTTCGGAAACGTGATGTCCATCTGTCCTTGAACCAGCCCCAGATTGGCCAAGTTGACGCACCGGTAGATGATGCAATCGCAGTCCGGGCAAATCGCTGTCAATTTCCCAAACTTCTCGGTGACAGGCAGATAATCCGCCATGTCACCGGCAGGAGATTTTGGGCTGCGGCATCGGACGCAGTAGATTTCTCCAGGCCGACAAGGCTGTTTGTTCTTTGCCCGGCGAGCCTGAATGAATGAGGCAAGGTCATGACCCAAAATCAAGATTGGGCGTTTCTCGTCGCAGATTGTAAGTCCAGTTTTGATCCACCTGCGCACGGTATTTTTGTGAGTGCCGAACAAATCGGCGATCTCCCCTACCGTGTAGTTGCGGTGGATTTTGACGAGGCGGTGATTGGGGTGACGTTTTCGCATGATGGTTAGCCGCCTCTGCTGCCGTCAGTTGCCTCCCAATTGCGGCTCGTGGCCGTATCTTCATTCGACATTTCGTTGAGCCTCGCTGTTTCCGGCAGCCAGGAAACGGGCGCACTCGTCCGGGTGGAAAAGCAGTCGCCGACAAATCCTAGTGGGGCTGAGGCGCTTCTGATGGACCCAGGCGCGGATCGTGTGTGGGCTCACCCGCCAGAGGGCTGCCAGTTCGTTGAGGTCCATCAGTCTCGGTACAGCGGAAGTGGTTTGCATCAGAATCTCACTTTCTTCTTGCATCTAACTCTAGAGTACTTTAGTATTCATAAATAGCAAGTGCTAAAGCGAAGGAGCCAGATGATGGCGCAATCGAGAAAGCCGAAACTCTCTAGGCAAGCCAAGGCGTTCTGGACTAGAAGTGGAAACGACTGGATGAATGACTGGATAAAGTCCAGGCCGCCCCAACTCATCTGGAAGGAGATTCACTTTGCGGAGCAATATCCTTACAGGCAGCAGATTCTCTTGGATTTGGCGAACATGATAGGCGATGGCTTGGAACGGTTTTGGTGGGAGTGGGAGTTCAGGATCAGACCAGAGTGGACCGTTGATTTGTTCCGCCTAAGAGACGAACTCAGGATCGTTTGGAAAGAAAGAAATGCGCCGACGGTAAACAGCATCCTCGACACCTGGCTCAGATGGCGGCCCACTCGCGCCCACATAAAGGCCTATTTCGAGTCTGGAGTTCTCTCGTCGACGGAAATTAAGTACTACAACGCCTTTGAGTGCGACGTTGAGACTGCGAGCCTGATCCCCGACTACTGCGGACTTCGGGCGATGATGATTCAGGGAGTCTTCGAGCACTGGCCGAATTTCAAGTTCTGCGCTAACCCGGACTGTAAGGCTCCGTATTTTATATCCAAGCGGAAGGACCAAACCGTTTGCGATGCCGAGATATGCAAAGCCGAGAAGCAGCGTCAACACGCCTTGAAATGGTGGAATGAAAACCGAGCGAAGAAAACTCAGAAGGAAGCCGTCAGCAAAACGACAAAGAAAGGGAGCAAGGGAAATGTCACTAGTAAAGCGCGGTAAAACGTGGCACACACATTTCTTCGTTGATGGGCAGCGTTTCCGCCAGAGCCTCGATACCAGTGATTGGCGTGAAGCGCAAGCGCGGGAGAAAGAACTCATCACGCAAGCCTCGCGGGGCAAACTCGCGCCAGTAAGTCAGCAGTTCGGGCGGTTGGCCTTCGGCGAGGCCGCTGATCGCTTTCTCGAAGGTCGGCGCTTGGACTTGTCCGATGCAAGCCAGAAGAAAGAGAAACAGTTGCTTGTTCAACCGAGGCGCTTCTTTGGGGCGCAAACTCTTCAGAGGATCACCACCGAGAATCTTGTCAATTTCCGCGAATGGCGAGTGAAAGCGGGCGTCGGCCCCGCCATTATCAATATGGAGATGGGCGTCATTCGCCGGATGATGAAGAAAGCCAAGAGATGGCATCTTGTTGGGGCGGAGATCAAGCCTTTACGAGAACCTCGTTCCATTGGCAGGGCCTTGGCTCACTCGGAGAAGGTAAAGCTGCTGGCGAAGGCGAAGAGCCGCCCTGAGTGGCACAATGCGCGTTTGGCGGGCATTCTGGCGCTCAATACGACAATGCGGGGCTGCGAGATCAAGAATCTGCGCTGGCAGGACGTTGACCTGTTGACTCGCGTGCTTTCGGTTCGCAAGAGCAAGACGGAAGCGGGCGAACGGACAATCCCGATTAACGATGCAGCGTTTGCGGCCATCCGTGAACTCAGGGAGAGGGCGCAGCCGTCCAACGGCACCGAGCCAGAGCACTTTCTCTTTCCCGCTTGTGAGCACGAACGCATTGACCCCACGAGGCCGATGAAGAGCTGGCGCTCCGCATGGCGTCAGATAACGAAAGCTGCGGGGATACCTGGGCTCCGGTTCCACGATCTGCGTCACCACGCAATTACCGAACTGGCTGAGTCGCAAGCCAGCGATCAGACAATCATGAGCGTTGCGGGGCACGTCTCACAGAGGATGCTGGCGCGTTATTCACACGTTCGGATGGAAGCGAAGCGGCAAGCCTTGGATGCGCTGTCCCGAATGGGTGAAAGGCAGGGTTACGACACAAAGAACGACACAAAAGACGATATTGGAATCACGGTCGCAGGGGAAGTGATTGAAAAGAATGGTAGGCACGAGGAGACTCGAACTCCTGACCTCTACCGTGTCAAGGTAGCGCTCTAACCAACTGAGCTACGCGCCTGTCCAATTGCATTCCCATTCTATCGGGGCATGGTCGTTAGGGGCAAGTATCAGGGGCGGAGAATCATTGATCGGTCTCGGCTCGGATGGCTTCGACCAAAGTGTCACCGTCGCCACCAGCGTCTTCGATCATCCGAGGCATAAGGCTCGCGCTCCGCGCGGTGCGGAGTATTCCAGGAAAACGCGCCTTTAAACAACCTGATCGTGGGTTTGCTGCTCTCGTCTCCCAGCACTACGCTCACGATGTCGAAGCGGCAGGCGGGATGCCGATCGCCTTTCAATCGCCGTACATAACGCTTGGCGACCGACAGGATGTGCAGTTTCTTGGCGGTATCGACTGCCATCTCCGAAGGCACGAGGCCGCGCTGTGCCTGGGTCTTGACCTCAACGAAACAGAGTACGCCACGGTCCCATCCGATCAGATCGATTTCGCCTCGATTGTGCGGCGTGCGGAAGTTCTTCGCGACAACGCAATAGCCCTGATCCCTGAGATGGAAGTAGGCTTCCATCTCTCCGCGGCGGGCGGTCGTGAGATGCTCAGGTTCCTTCCTGCCGAAATGATGAGACGCATTATTCAGGGAACGGGCGACGAGTCGGGTGAGCCAGAGCATAAACTCTCGACAGTTAACAAAGCCCTAAACCTAAACTGTAGTAGCACGAACCAGTGAATGCGGTGATTGGCATCACGTACCGCAGTGTGCCTGGTAGTGCTGGATTGGCGACCGCCCAATCCGAGTGTTGCCAAGCAGGCCGACAAACATTCACAATCAAAGAACCGGGCTACGCTGTTTTGCTGCGTAGGCATTGACGTGCCTGATGCATGACGGCCTACCTGTCGGACCGGGGGATTGCAACGTCTGTGAAAAGCCGAAAAGTTGAACGCTATCTGCGGGGAGTAGCAGGTTGAAAAGCGAGTTCTGGACTGCGCCCAATCAACTCACCCTGTTGCGGCTCATTTTCATTCCGTTCGTGATCACTAATGTCCTTGACGGAAACTGGCACTGGGCGCTCGGGTTGCTGGTGCTTGCCGGGTTGAGCGACGCGCTCGATGGTTGGCTGGCCCGCGTACTCAATCAACGCACCATGCTGGGGCAATATCTCGATCCCATCGCTGACAAACTCCTGCTGAGCTCGCTTTTCATGGTACTGTCGATTGCCGGGAAAATCCCCTGGAAATACACGGTATTAGTGTTGAGCCGCGATGTGTGCATCCTCGCCACGGCGGTGGCTCTCTATGCCACGGTTGGATTCCGCGATTTTCGTCCCAGCGTATTCGGCAAAATCAATACGGTTTGTCAGATTGGCGCCGTTTTCTTCGTGGTGCTGGCGCAGGTGGTGAATGTTCCCGCAGTCGTCTCGCTGGAGAGGCTGTTTCTGTACGCGACCTTCGCGTTTACCACCATCTCGGGTGTTCACTACGTGCTGATCACGGGCTACCGTTTGCGGCACGCGGACTCAAAGTCGCCGGTCTCGGAATGACCGATCCCATCCAATTCAAGACGCCGGGCGGACCGCACGCCACCGGCGACTCCGGAAGCGAGCATCGCCTGAAGGTCGTGACTGCCTTTGGGTTGGTGTACGTCTTTTGGGGATCGACCTACCTCTTCATCGGCATGACGTCGGCCGAAGGGATTCCTCCTTTCGTGATGTGCGCCATGCGCTTTCTCATTGCCGGTCCGCTGATGCTGGCCGCGTGCGCTGCATTTGGCCGGAACATCCGTATCTCGCGGCAGGAAGCATTGCGGTTGGCGATGATTGGCGGCTTGCTGCTCGTAGGCGGCAATGGCGGTTTGGCATGGGCCGAACAATACGTGCCCACGGGATTTGCCGCACTGATTATTGCCGTCACGCCGATCTGGTTCCTGGTACTTGAGACGTTTGTCTTTCGCGGCGATCGCATGTCGCGACGCGGGCTCATTGGATTGGCAATGGGCATTGTCGGGATCGCGATCCTGGTGTGGCCGAAGATCACACATCGCGACGCGCTGGGCGTGATGCAGTTGGTTGGCGCGATCAGCCTGTTGTTCTCTTCGATGAGTTGGGCGATTGGCTCGGTGTTCTCGCGCAAATGGCAGATGAAAGTTGACCCGCTGGTAGCGACGAGTTGGGAGATGATCTTCGCCGGACTCGGCCACGTCGTCTTGGTGATATTCACTGGACAGTATCACCAAGCGAAGTTCAACCAGCGCGGCGTGATGGCCGTGTTGTACCTAGTGGTCTTCGGATCGTGGATTGGTTACACCGCATACATCTGGCTGCTGAAGCACGTGCCAACACCCAAGGTCGCGACCTACGCGTATGTGAATCCCATCGTCGCGGTTCTGCTGGGATGGATCGTGTTACATGAGCGCTTCGATCATTTCATGCTGGCAGGAACCGTCGTGATTGTCGCTGCAGTGGTGCTGGTGACCACTGCGAAAGTCCACTCGGGCGGTACGCTCGAAACAATTCGGGAAGGCTTGCCCGAATTAGAATCCGAAGTCTAAATCACGCTACTTGCGCTTCCAGCGCACGCCTTCTTTAGTGTTCTCCAGGATGATGCCGTTCTCCGCAAGTTGATTGCGAATGGCGTCGGAGCGCGCGAAGTCCCTGGTCTTGCGCGCCTGCGAATGTTCAGCAACCAGCTTCTCCACATCTTCGTCAGACAGCGAAGCCGCTTTCGCCAATTCCGCTGCCGCGGCGCTGATCTTGTCCGCCGTGCCTTCGGTCTTCGCCCATTCAACCGTCGCTCGTACTTTGGCCGCATCGTCATCTTTCAGAACTGCAAAAATCTCTTCGAACTGATTGAGGACTTTCAGCAATTCAGGCACGTTGTCCTGATGTATTTGCCCGTTGTCGGCGGCGGCATTGGCATCGCGCACCAGGTCGAACACCGCGCCGAGAGCGCGGGCGGTGTTCAGGTCGTCTCCCATGGCGGAGCGCATTTCGGTGGACGCCTTCTCCGCCATTTCGACAATCGCCGGATTCGAGCCAGCAGGAAGTTGCGAGGTTTCAAGGCGCCGCTTAAAGTTGCGTAACCGCTCAACTGAGTTTGCTGCTTGGGTCAGGCCATCGAAGGTAAAGTTGAGCTGCTTGCGGTAGGGAACCGACATCAGCAGAAATCGAATCGAGGACGGCTTGTGGCCCATCAGCACCAGGTCGCGCACGGTGAAAAAGTTGCCCGCGCTTTTGGCCATCTTCTCGCCTTCCACCAATAAGAATCGCGAGTGGACCCATACCTTGACGAATGGTTTGCCGGTCAGTGCTTCTGACTGCGCGATTTCGTTTTCGTGGTGAGGGAAGATCAGGTCCTCTCCCCCGGCGTGAATATCGAAGCTGTCGCCGAGATACTTCATTGACATCTGAGAGCACTCGATGTGCCAGCCCGGTCGGCCGGGGCCGATCTCTGTGTCCCAACTGGCCTCGCCTGGCTTGGGGGCTTTCCATAACGCGAAGTCGCGAGCGTTGTCCTTCTCGTACTCGTCAACATCGACGCGGGCCCCGTCGGTCATGCCCTCGAAGTCCTTCTTGGACAGCTTGCCGTACTCAGGGAACTTGGCGATGCGAAAGTAGTACGATCCGTCGTCGGTCTGGTAGGCATAGCCCTTGTCGCGCAGGTCGGCGATGAAGTGCGCCATTTCCTGAATGTGTTCGGTCGCCTTGGCCAGCAATTCGGGATGCTGAATGTTCAGGGAATCGGCATCTTCGAGAAACGCGTCGGTGTACTTCTTGGTGTACTCCTGCACGGTGACGCCATCGCGGGCGGCGTTGCGGATGATCTTGTCCTCGACGTCGGTGATGTTCATGACGTGCTTGAGTTGGTAGCCGCTCTGTTTCAAGAAGCGGCGGAGCACGTCAACCGCGACGAAAGTGCGGAAGTTGCCGATGTGACCGTAGTCGTAAACCGTGGGGCCGCAAGCGTACATGCGGACCAGGTTGTCTTCAAGCGGATGGAACTCCTCGACTTTGCCAGACAGAGTATTGAAAAGCTGAAGCGCCATGAACCTTCCCTGTTGAGGTGCGGAATCTTTGATTGTAGGGAAGTGCGAGAAGAGCAGCAATTAGCAATTAGCAGCTAGGAACTAGCTGGTACCGGGAAGTGACCGAACTGAGCGGTTGTTTCAGAATGGGAATTAATGGCGCGAATGCTACCCCTCCCCCATTCGTAAAGTCCTCATGTCAAAAGAGTTATACGGTCAAAAAAAGGCAAATCGCCGTCTTTCCAAGTCAACCTGCCAGTGTAGAAGTATCAAAGATCCGAGGTTTGAACACGTGTCGCTCTGAGCGACCCGTGTCTTGTAGAGACACGACACCCAACTTAGCAGTATTCTCCCGGTGAACTCGGGGAGCAAGCAGATTCAGGGGTTCGAAAGAACTTTAGTAACCTAAACTGGCTGCGCGTGGCATGCCTACGGACCGCGAAGGTTTGGTGTGCGGTGGCCACTGCGACATCACCCAATGCAGTTTGGTTGGAAGAAAAAGCAGATCCCCCACCCGCCGCTGCGGGTGAGGGATAACAACCAGTCGTACCTTAGTCAGTCGAGGATGAAAAAATTGAAGAGATTAGGAGCCGTGCGTGGAGAAACATGCAAGCGGAACATTTGAAGTGAAGATTGCACCTCTGGCGGAGGACAAAGGGGAGGGTTCGTCACTGGGCAGGATGTCGATCGACAAACAGTTCCACGGCGACTTGGAAGCGACCAGCAAGGGCGAGATGCTGACTGCGATGACCGATGTGAAAGGCTCGGCCGGCTACGTCGCAATCGAGCGGGTCAGTGGAACGCTGCAGGGCCGCAAGGGCAGCTTTGTGCTGCTGCACCGGGGAATTATGACGGGTGGCGGACAGGAACTGTCGCTCATAGTGGTGCCGGACTCTGGCTCCGGTGAATTGGTCGGCCTCGCCGGCAAGATGGAAATCAAGATAGTCGAGGGGAAACATTTCTACGAGTTTGAGTACACGCTGCCGGAATGAGAAGGGCGAAGGAAATGTGGGCCAAATGGCTTGAGAGGCTGCGGGAAAAGTCGAAAAAAGCAGATTTCCCGCGGGCTGAAGCCCGCGAGCAATGACAAGAATAAGGAACTTGTACGGCATGGCTGAAGCCATGCCCTTTCAAAACAAGTCGACAACCGACTTTTTCAGCAGCCTGTTGAGCCGCCCTCCAGGCACAGTTTTCGACCAGAGGGGCGCGAGTGCCTCGTGATTCCACTGCGAACAGCGCATACAGCTTCCGAATAGAAGACTGCTGGATCGCATCGACCGGAGTCATCTGCAATTCTTCTCTTCGGATGTCGGGAAGAAAGAGCGGGTCGCTTACCATCCGTTCCATTTTGGGCAATTTCAGACATTCGCCAGGATATTTCTGAACCCCGACACTTCAGCCATGGGAAAATTCAGGCGTAGTAGCTCCGCCTCACTGAAGAGCATGTTCCGCCTCGAAGTGCCCACCCCCTGCGGCGGAAGGACCTAATTCCAAGAAGCGAACTGAACGGCTTAGACTCCGAGCGATTTAAATAGGAGGAGGTGCATCATGCGGTTTCTACATTCTCTCCTGGGTGCATCACCATCGCCCTGGTCAGTGCGGCTTCGCAGGGCCATCGCTTCCGGACATGCTCCCAAACTCGCGCAACTTTTTCCAACACTGATGATGATTTGCCTGCTAGGCAGCACGACGGCGCTGGTGGGTGCAGCGACAATTAACACCACTCCCGAATTGAACCTCTCATCGAGAGTGGGGCCGCCCACAACTCAATTGGTGGTTTCCGGCGTCCGATTCGATCCTAACGCCGGCATTGATATTTATTTCGACATGACCGATCTGGCTCTCGCGACAACCAATAGCGGCGGTTCGTTCTCAAACATCGTCATTCTGGTGCCGGCTTCCGCCTCGCCGGGAACGCACTGGGTGACTGGCGTGTCCCGTGCCAGCGGAAAATCGGCAACAAAGTCCTTCCTGGTCAGGACCGACTGGGCACAGTACCAGTTTGACGCCAACCGTACTGGCTATAACCCGTATGAAAACGTGCTGGGCCCGACGACGGTCTCACATATCGGCATGCACTGGAGTTATTTCGCCGGAGGCTTTGGCAGCTCCACCCCAGCCGTGGTGAACGGAGTCGTGTATGTCGGCAACGACGACGGCAACCTGTATGCCATGAACGCAAATACTGGCGCACTGGTATGGCAATATACGACCGGAGGCAGTGTCAGCGATTCTCCAGCGGTGAATAAGGGAGTCGTTTATTTCGGGTCTAGTGACGGAAATCTGTACGCAGTGAACGCAACCACTGGGGCACTGGTATGGAAGTATGCCGCAGGCTCGGGCATTGAATCTTCGCCGGCAGTCTATTACCTGTCATGGGCTTCCCCCGTGGTGTACTTCAGGTCTGGGGACGGTAATCTGTTCGCCGTGAATGCCACCACCGGTGCTTTGTTGTGGAGGTTCCTGACGGGCGGAGGTGGAGGGACAACTTGTGGACCGGCCGTCGCGAACGGCGTGGTGTACGTGGGATCAGCGTACGGCGTCCTGTACGCCTTGGATGCTAAGACTGGGGTGCTGTTGTGGACATACGATACGGGGTACCTGAGCTTGTGGTCACCAGTCGTGACAAAGGACGTAGTGTACTTCCTGTCCCGCGCCGGACTTTTTGCCTTGAATGCCAAGAGTGGTGCGCTGCTCTGGACATTGTCAGTATTCTTGGGTCCCGACAACTGGATTTTCCCCAGCGCACCTCCCACGGTCTCCAACGGCGTGCTCTATTTCCCAACATTCGACGTCGACGGTGATTTTGAGTACATGGTGGCCGTGAACGCCAAGACTCGCGCCCTGTTTTGGGCGCAAAAGACTGGCTCTGCTTACATCGGTATATCTACGATTACACCCGTTGTGGCCAATGGCGTGATATACGGCGGGAACAACGCTGACGGTACACTCTACGCTCTGGATGCCAGCACCGGTAACAGACTCTGGACCTACTTTGAGCCAAGCTATCGCGGGGGTGCAGGGCCAGTTGTGGCGAACGGAGTGGTTTACGCAGGCTACAGCTACAATTATGATTTGCAGATTGGTACCTTTCACGCGTTCGATTTGATCGGTAGTTCGTACCCCACCGGCGCCAACCCGTCGAGTCGGCCCGACCCCAGTCAGCTCCACCCCAATTTCTCACTGCAGCCGAGCGTGCCTTTGCAGGCAGTTCCTCCTAGTGAGCCTACGCCAGATTAGTAGGGCGATGTCTGACAAGAGACGGGAAGCAGGACAATCAACTGGGGAGCCGAAAGGCTCCCCGGTGGGTTCTTTCATTGATGTCGAGCGCATCCAGCTTCCAAATTAGGGCTTCTGGACAATCTTGGGAAGGCGGACTCGCCGATTGGCTGGTGCTCAGAATTACTTATGACCTGACGGTTTGCCATCAACTGATCAGAAGGATCAACGACTTCCGGGTTGCTGACGATACGCCCCGAATCGCTTCCCACGCGAACCATCAATGACGGAAGTTGCGGTGCTCAAGGTGCCCGTGTGGGCTTCGTTGTGTGCTGGGCCAATCACGACAAACTGATGGGGCAGGTTGCCAAACGTGTCGAAGACAAGCGGCTGTTGAAGCTCATCCGGGCGTTCTTGAACGCCGGGGTGATGGAGAATGGACTGGTCAGCCCAAGCGTGGAAGGCACTCCCCAAGGAGGCCCACTTTCGCCACTACTGTCGAACCTCGTGCTCGACGAGCTCGACCGAGAGCTAGAGCGACGCGGCCACCGCTACCTGCGCTACGCCGATGACAGCAACATCTACGTTCGCAGCGAGCGTGCGGGTCAACGGGTGATGGAAAGCATTACGCGATTCATCACGCACAAGCTCAAACTCAAGGTCAATGAGACGAAGAGCGCGGTAGCGCGACCGCAAGCGCGGAAGCTTCTCGGTTTCAGCTTTAGTGCTGGTCCAGAGATCAAGCGCACCATTGCGCCGAAGGCTCTGGAGCGGTTTAAGCACCGCGTCCGGGAAATCACACGTCGGGCGAAAGGCGTCAGCCTGAAGACGACGATAGCGGAGCTGGCTTCGTACCTGCGAGGTTGGCGGAGCTATTTCGGCTTCTGCGAAACGCCCTATGTGCTGATTCAGCTGACCCGCTGGGTCCGATTGCGACTGCGGGCAGCGATGTGGCGGCAATGGAAAACACCGCGCCGTCGCCGCGCCGCTCTGTTGTCGCTGGGGGTCCGTCCGCGGCTCGCCAATAACACCGCTGGCAGTGGACGTGGCCCTTGGTACCTGGCTCGGGCCAAAGCCCTCTCTGTTGGGCTCTCCAATGCTTACTTCAAATCGCTTGGACTTCCGACCTTGATCGA
>DATBZX010000014.1:0-3169 GCA_036512955.1 Terriglobales bacterium | reverse complement strand
CGGGATAAAAACCACGAGGTGACATACGGATATTTCTTTCTAAGCTGAGTGAGCAAAAACAGGGTCAACCACCGAAGTCCTTCAGCCTCAGTCCTCGTCGGCCGAATCCATTCCACCCCATCAGTGGCCTTTAGTTGGGGGCAGCCTCTTGTTCTGCATGATGGTGTTGATCACGTGCGGACAGGTTCGAACCAGCAGGACAAACGGAAGGATATCGCAAAATCGATGGATCACCATCCCAAGCCAAAAACAGCCTACTGCGATTGTATATCTCAATTGTCGCGGGCGGAGTTTGTCGAAAACTAGCTTTCCCCGGTCACGCGCCAGTTGACGGGCCTCACCGCAGCCCAGCAGCCCAGCGATGTCAACAGGGCCAGGATCGGACGGTTACGCGCCAACTTCGTCACACGCTCTTGGCCAACCCCTTTACGTTGGCGCCTCATGAGCGTCGGACCTTTGCTCGGCTCTGCCACGCGTCGGGAGGCGAGTTGGAGCAGATCCATTCCTCCTAGTCTCCTTATCGAAAACGCCTCGGATCAAGATCCCCGCTCCACGCCCAAAGCCTGCCCCGAGGCACTTCCGATCAAGGCTAGCGACCACTCGGGTGCTATATCCTCGGATCTCGTAGATCGGAGTCAGCCGATAGTAAACTCATGAACCAGCCGCCGTTGACGTTGATCGCCTGTCCATTCATGTACCCGTTCCTGGCAAGCATCAGCCACTTCCGCGACCTCTTCCGGCGATCCGTATCGGCCTACCGGGATGTGGTCCCATCGCGCGTTAGGATTGGATGTCACCATCTCGGTTTCCACTAGCGCCGGAGCTATTTATGACGGAAGATTGCTCAGGTTCAACTGAAATTTTCGACAGATGGTCTTGTCAAAGTCGGGATCGAAGTTGTCCGGAAGTTTGGCATGTAGGAAGTTGGCACCCCAGTGGCGCTTGTCAACGATTTTGGTCGGATGACGGGCCACATTGCTTTCTTCTCGCGCTGATCTTTGCCCATTTGCTCATCCTGAACCACAAAACGCGCCGTCCCTCGACGAGCGCATAAAATGACAACCCCGGCCAGCGTGCCCCAGGGTGCCGCCCGCGATTACGAATCGTCTGACCGTATTGGTATGATGCATACAAACCGCTCGGATTATCTTCGAACTCGGCACGCGCAAGTGGCGGTGAATGATTCTAATTCGTTGGATTTCTGATCATCGGATTTCTAATTATCGGAGTGGCTATGAACGGATTCTGGGAACGCGTAGCTTTTGCCTTTCGGTGTTTCTTTTCAATCCTGTTCCACGCTGACATTCCCAACGACATTGCACAGAAGCTGGTCAAGCGTGCCGGTCCGGTTCCGCAGGCGGCGACAGTTGCTGCACCTTCCGTCTCTCGTCTGAAGGAAGCTGAACGGCCAGCCTCGGAAGCGTTCGATCGCGCGGTGCAGATGCTTGCGCTGCTGCAACGCGATGGGCGGCTCATCGATTTCCTGGCGGAGAACATCTCCGCCTATCCCGACGCGCAGATTGGAGCCGCTGTCCGCACCATCCACGACACTTGCCGACAGGTGCTCGACCAGTATGTAAAGCTGGAGCCGATTCTGAACTCCGAAGAGGATCAACCGGTGACGGTGCCGGCGGGTTTTGACCTGGCGGCTATCAAGCTGATCGGCAACGTGGCGGGTGAGCCGCCAGTTCGCGGTGTGTTACGACACAAAGGCTGGCGCGTGAAGGAAGTGAATCTTCCCCCGTTGCCGCAAGGCGCCGGCCGGATGGTGGTTGCGCCGGCTGAGGTCGAACTTTCATAACAACTGATCCACATCTGCCCAGTAGATGTTGGGTTTGAGGAGGAGACTTTCATTGGCGGCCAAATACATCGTTGGCATCGATCTAGGGACCACAAATTCGGCGCTGGCGCGCTGCAACGCCAGTGCTGCCGAAGAGGAAAACCGCATCGAGGTCCGCAGCATTCCGCAGCTGGTGAATCCAAACGAAGTGGCGGAACGCACGTTGTTGCCATCGTTTCTCTACATCCCAGGCGAATTCGATTTTCCCAAGGGCAGCCTCGCTTTGCCATGGGAAGCCGAGCCGAAGTTCGTGATCGGCGAACTGGCGCGCAAACGCGGCGCGGAGAGTCCAAACCGCCTGGTCGCCTCGGCCAAATCCTGGCTCTCTTACGCCGGGGTAGACCGCACTGCGCCGATCTTGCCTTGGCAAGCGCCCGAGGAGGTGCCTAAGCTGTCGCCGGTTGAAGCGTCGTCGCAGTTCTTGCGGCACCTGCGCACCGTGTGGGACAGCGGCGAGGCAGGGGAGCAAGGAGAACTCGCTCTTGCGGAGCAAGATGTGCTACTCACTGTGCCCGCTTCGTTCGACGAAGAAGCCCGCGAGTTGACCAGGCGCGCCGCCGAACAGGCCGGTTATCCGCACGTCACATTGCTGGAAGAGCCACTGGCAGCATTTTACGCGTGGCTTGAAAGCCAGGGTGATGCCTGGCGCCGCCGCATCAAGGTCGGCGACCTCGTTCTCGTGTGCGACGTCGGCGGCGGCACCACGGATCTTAGCCTCATCGTGGTTTCCGAAGAGAACGGCGACCTGACGCTGAAGCGCGTCGCCGTTGGCGATCACATCCTGCTGGGCGGCGACAACATGGACTTGGCGCTGGCGCGCGTTCTGCAGCAGCGCCTTGAGGCCTTGGGCAACCGCATCGATACCTGGCAGTTGCACGGCCTGTGGCATCAGTGCCGCATCGAGAAGGAAAAACTGTTCGAATCGCCCAAAACGCAGAAGCGCCCAATCACGTTGCTGGGCAAGGGGACGAAGCTCATCGGCGGCACCATCAAGACGGAACTGGTGCGCGAAGACCTCGACCAGGTTCTGGTCGAAGGATTTTTTCCCAAGGTCGCGAGCGGCGAATTACCGGCGCGGCAACGCCGTGTTGGTTTTCAGGAGTTGGGCCTGCCGTATGCGGCCGATCCAGCCATCACCAAGCACCTGGCGCGGTTTCTGTCGGAGCAAGTTCGCAACAGTCCCGAGGCGGCGGGCATCCGGCGCGGCCGCAGCGGACTGGCATGTCCCACGCACATCCTGTTCAACGGCGGAGTGATGAAAGCGGCGGTGCTGCGCGACCGGGTGGTCGAGGTGCTGAACAGCTGGTTGCGACAAGAAGGATTCGACGC
>DATBZX010000013.1:0-10691 GCA_036512955.1 Terriglobales bacterium | reverse complement strand
GGCCAGCCTTCGTATGCTCTCAACAAGGCCTCCGGATTCCCCACCGACGGCGCCCTGGGCGTCGTCGTCAACACCATATTCGGCCCGGTGGAAGCAGCGTACGCCTACGGCGACACCGGCCACCGCAAGTTCTTCTTCCGCATTGGGCGATTGTTTTAGGAAGAGAACATCATCAGAGAAACGGGAACGGGTGGCGCAATCCTTTCGGGATTCGCCGCCCTCTTCTTCTGGTGTGCTCACCCGGTGTTATGCAGTCCCGCGGCGATTCCGTTCATGGTCGCGCCGAGGGCATAGTCTAAGTCAGCACTCTGTTCGCCGCTCCGCTTTCTCCGCAACAGCTCAACCTGGATCAAGCTCATGGGATCGACGTACGGATTGCGCAGCCGGATCGAGCGAGACAGTACCGGATTGCGTTCCAGAAACTCTTGCTGGCCGGTGACCATCAGGATCATCCGCCGGGCGCGATGAAATTCTTCCGCCAGCATCTGGTATACGGCTTCCCGCAAACCAGCGTCGTCAACCAGCGAAGCATATAAGTGCGCAATGGAGAAATCCGCCTTGGCCATCGCGATCTCCACGTTGCGAATCAAGTCCGAAAACAGCGGCAACTCCGCAGCCATCACTCTTAGCTGCTGCTCCTGCTGCGGACCCTGCGACGCGAACTGTTCCAGCGCGTACCCGACGCCGAACCATGCCGGCACCGCGTGGCGGCTCTGCATCCACCCGAAGACCCACGGAATCGCGCGCAGGTCTTCCAGCCTGCGGCTGTTGCTCCTTCGCGCCGGACGCGATCCAATGCGCGCCAACTCCAACTCGTTCACCGGCGTGGCTTGCTCGAAATATCGCAGCACGTCCGGGTTATCGGCGATGTTTTGGCGGTAGTAGCTGAATGCCGCCTGCGATAATTTCTCCATCGGCTCCGACCACTTCGCCTCGACATCGGCTGAAGAGTTGCCCGGACGCACCAGCGCCTCCAGGCACGCCGCGATCATGATCTCCAGGTTCCACTCCGCCAGCACCGGATCGGCATACTTCCAGTTCAGCACTTCGCCCTGCTCGGTGATGCGAATGCGTCCTGAGAAATCACCTACGGGCTGCGCCAGAATGGCCGAGTGTGTCGGGCCTCCGCCGCGACCCACAGTACCGCCCCGCCCGTGAAAAATACGTAGCTTCACTCCGCATTCGCGCGCCACGCGATGCAGTCCGCGATGCGCTTTATGCAACTCCCACGTGCTGGTGAGCATGCCGCCATCTTTATTCGAGTCCGAATAGCCCAGCATGACCTCTTGCCAGCCATGCCATGAGGGCAGCAATTCGCGATACTCAAGCGAAGTCCAAACTCGCTGCATGACTTCCGGGGCATTTCGCAAGGCTTCGATGGATTCGAACAACGGAACCGGCATCACGCCGGGATCGTTCTTCGATCCCGCGGCCTGCAATCCCGACAACGCCGCCAGCCGCAGCACGGCATGGATGTCGTCGTCCGACTCTGCCCCGCTGACGATGTAGCGCGTAATCGACTCGGGATCGAATCTGCTCTTTGCCTCTGCCAGCGTGCGGCAGGTGTCGAGCAACTCCATGCTTGGTGCGGACAGCCCCGCCAACGGATGCAGCGATGGTTGGGGCGCCCAGATCTGCGCAATTTCGTGGATCGCATCGCGATGCACCCGCGCATGTTGCCGGATATCCAGCGCATGCAGGCGAAAGCCAAAGGTGCGTAATTTGCAGATCAGCGGATCGAGCATTCCACTCGCCAGTCGCTTGCCGCCGCTCTCGCAGAGGCTCCGCCGGATGATCTGCAAGTCGTCGTGAAAACCCCTGGCTGACGCGTATGCGCCGGGACTGGAGCGATGGTCCCTCGTATAGCGAAGGCGGGCCCCCATCATCAGCAGCAAGCGCCGACAGGCTTCGGCTTGCGGTGTCCTCGATAAATCCGCCACCGGCTCTGCGATGCTTTTCTCGTATTGCTGCAGCCTATCGCGCAATTCGTCTGACGCTTTCACCTGGTGCGAGGAGACCGTAAGCCGACGTGCCAGAAGTGCGACCTCGTCGATGTAGTGCGACAGTACAAGCGATCGCGCCAGTTCCAGGGCTTCCCGTGTACACTGCGGCGACACGAAGGGATTGCCGTCGCGGTCGCCCCCTATCCACGATCCGAAGCTCACGCACACCGGCAGTGAGACCATGTCCATCTCCGCGTCATACACCTCGCGAAATTCCGCGGCGATTCCCTCATAGATTTTGGGGACAGTCTCGAACAACGTCATCGAGTAATAGCTCAGACCGGTGCGGATTTCGTCCGTGACCGTAGGCTTTTGCAGCCGCACTTCGTCCGTCTGCCAAAGCGCCGTAATCTCGCCGAGAATTGTGTTCTCGCAACTCTGCGCCTGGGAGTCCGGCAACGGGAGCCGGTCGAGCTTCTCCAGTTCGCGGGCAATGCGCCCTCGTTTCAACAAAACTGCGCGGCGCGTGATCTCCGTGGGATGCGCGGTAAAAACCGGCTGTACCTCGATCTCGCCGAGCGCAGCCAGCGCCTGCTCCAGCGTGACACCTGCGTTCTTCATCCGCAGCAGCGTGCCGCGAAAGGACCCCGGTAGCGGGGACTCGTCTGCGTGGACCTCCGAAGCGCGGCGCCGTCGCTTGCGATGATTGGTCTCGGCAAGATTGGTCAATTCGAAATAGGCCGCGAATGCCTTGGTCACCCGGTAAGCAGTAGCAACGTCGAGTGACGCAACCGCGGATTTGCCTTCCTCCAGAAGTGCTTCAGGGTTTTCTGCCGCGGCCGAGAGTCCCTTCTCGCGGTTCTGGATCAGCAACCGGCGCAGCCGCTCGACTGTGTCGAACAGCGCGGACCCTGCCTGCTCCACCAGCACGCGCCCCAACAGTACGCCCAGCGAGCGCACGTCTCGTCGCAGCGGCGCTTCTTTGTTCGCGTCAGAAGTCTTCGCCGTTAATTCGGCCAGGCGGTCCGGCTGATTCGGCGCTCTCCACAGCGGTGGGACGGGCTCCATCTATGTAGTGTATGGGGGAATCAGATTCGCCGGAAGAGCATGACTCCATCTTCCCCCGCATTGCCCTTGCTACAATTCCGGTGCACCCTCGGCGCGATCCATCGCGGCAAACTAATCCATGAAACAGATAGCCCGAAAACTCGTCCTTATCTTCATTGCTTGCGCGTTGATCCTGGCAACCCACTCGCCCGCAGCGGCTCAGCAGTTCAATCCGATCGATAACACGAAGCTGCTCGCTCCCACTCCTCCCCTGGGCTGGAACAGTTGGGATTCCTACGGCGAGGGCATTACCGAGGACGAAGTGCGGGCAAACGCTGACTGGATGGCGCGGCATCTCAAGCAATTCGGCTGGCAGTATGTGGTGATCGATGAAGGCTGGTACGTCCTGAATCCGGGCGCCAAACCCGCGGACGTTGAATTCGCCATGGACGACAACGGCCGTTACATTCCGGTGGTCAGCCGCTTCCCTTCTGCTGAGCACGGTGCTGGCTTGAAGCCGCTGGCGGACTACATCCACTCACTCGGCCTGAAATTCGGCATTCACGTTCTGCGTGGCATCCCGCGCGAAGCGGTGGCGAAGAACCTTCCAATCGCCGGCTCGTTGTATCGCGCGGCGGAAGCCGCGGACACCGGCGACGCCTGTCCGTGGAGTACCTATAACTACGGCCTCAAGAAATCTCCCGCAGGTCAGGCCTATTACGATTCGGTCGCCACGCAGTACGCCAGTTGGGGTGTGGACTTCGTGAAAGCCGATTGCATTTCCGACCATCCTTACAAAGGCGACGAGATTCGCATGTTGAGCGTCGCCCTGCGAAAGTCGGGCCGCCCCATGGTTCTTAGCCTGTCTCCGGGTCCGACATCTCTGCAGAAGGACAAGGAAGTGGCGAAGTACGCGGAGATGTGGCGCATCTCCGACGACTTCTGGGACCACTGGGCGCCGCTTCCTGAAAAAGAGAAAGCCTGGTCGCAAGGCGTGCTGGCGCAATTTGCCACCACCGCAAAGTGGGCCTCGTTTCAGCAACCCGGCAGGTGGCCCGACGCCGACATGCTACCCCTCGGACATCTCGGTCCCCATCCAGGCGACGGCGGCAAGCCACGCGACACCAGGCTCACCCGCGATGAGCAGATCACCATGATGACCTTATGGTGCATGTTCCGCTCGCCGCTGATGATGGGCGGAGACCTGCCCTCGAGTGATGAGTGGACCACGAAACTGCTGACCAATCCCGAGGTGTTGGCGGTCAATCAGAGTTCGAATGGTCATCGACCCGTCATCACGACGGACAACGCTGTGGTCTGGACGGCAAAACCAGAGGACGGTCACGGCTACTACGTCGCCGTGTTCAACCTTGCCGACAAAGAACAGGCTTTGGTTTACGACTGGACCCAGCTCGATCTGTCTAAGTCAACGTATGCAGTGCGTGATCTTTGGAATGCGCAGGATCTCGGTCACGCAGCCGCGCTGAAGGTCACGTTGCGACCACATGCATCGGCACTCTATCGCGTGATCGCTACTCCTTAACAGCTGCCAGCTGGCGCGCAAGATTTCTATAGGTTCGTCGAGGACCATCGTTGGCAGCGCTCTTACAGCTGTGCGATACTGAAATAGCAACGAAGCCGCACGCCCCATGCGAAATCTCAACCGGCGAGGGCTTTAGCACTAAAACAGCGCGCCGTAATCCCAGTTCATACGGCACTCTTTTTGGTAACGCCGGGATGGCGGAACTGGCAGACGCAGCGGACTCAAAATCCGCCGACTCGGAAGAGTCGTGGGGGTTCAACTCCCCCTCCCGGCACCAGCTAAGTATTTCCACCTTTGACACTTAGTTCACTCTTCCGTTTTTTCCCCCGCTGCGCTCGGCACCGTTTTGCGAGAAATCATGGTCGTTATCATGGTCGTTCGCACCGTTTGCGATTTGTTCCCTCTCCAGCCTCTCCATAGCTTCCCTCTTCCGTGCCTGCTCCAGCTTCGCCATGGCGTCGCGCAGGTCGCGCTGGTCAACGATGGCGTACCGCTTGAAGACAGAGGGGGTTTTCCATCCACCGATTTTCATAATCACGCTTTCGTCGATTCCCTCGCGCCGCAGGTCGCGTGCCGCGGTGCGGCGTAAATCGTGAAACAGCAAACCAGGAACGCCGGCATGCTCGCAGGCTTTCTGCCATGTGACGCGGAAGTCCTTTATCGGCTTTCCGCCCCTCGTGAACACGTAATCGTTCGGTCCTTTGCCCTCGACCAGCGCGCCCAACAAGGCCCACACCGCATCGGTCATGGCCGCCGTCCTGCCATCGCGGTTCTTGGTAGTGCCAGGTTCCAGGCGAATCACTCGCTGCGCTAGATCCGCCTGGCTAACGCGCATGTTCAGCAGTTCGCCCTTGCGCCAGCCGTATGTCCGGCCGCATTCCACCAGCCCGCGAAACCAGAGCTCGGGACAGTACGCAACAATTCGCTCGGCCTGCCCGCCTTCCAGAAAGCCGGTCCGGATGTTGTTTTCTTCCAGCTTGGGAAAGCGCGGCAGGTGTAACACCAGTGGCGGCGTTGCGTTGTGGCCCAGTCGAAACATGCGCTTCAGCGCGGCCATCTCCCGGTTGATTGTGGCGTTGGCTGCGTCTTCCTGCTGCCGCTCATCCACGTACTGGTCGATCAGGGTACTACTCACGTCCATGGCCCGAAGCTCACCAAAAAACGGCTTCAGGTGCAATTCCCAACGCTCTTTGACATCATCTAGGCTCTTGCGCTGGTTGATCCGGTAATCGCGCAAGAGCAGTTCCGCCAACTCTTCCACCTGGATGCGCTCCATCTTCGGGCCTGCGTAGGTTCCGGTGCCGATCTCATGCAGGCGACGGTTGAGTAGCTGGCGCGCGACCCGGTAATTGGCCTCTCCCGTGGACTCCTTCACGCACTTGTGATTGCGGTAATACTGGATGGTCCAGGTCTTACAGCCGGGCATCCGGTAGATGCTCCCGCCTTTTTGCCTACTCACGGCTTCCTCCCCTGGCGCTGTTTGAGCTGTGCCGAGAGGTAGCCATCGATGGCGCGCCGCACGAGCTCCGCGACGGGCGCGCCGGTCTTGCTTGAAAAAGCCTCCAAGCCGGCTTTCTGCTTGGGATCGAGGTACACGTTCATCCTGACTTTGTGAATGGGGTCAATATACACCACGTTAAACCCCCAGCCGGTTTTTGCGGCTCTCGATGAACTTGTCCAGGTCGCGGACGTCGAGCAGAAATGGACTATTACCCGGCCGTAACTGGACAAAGGGTAGCTCACCTTCGAGAATCAACTGCCTGACCGCTTTCTCCCCCAGCCCCAAATAATGCCCCGCCCCGCGGGTACGCAGCAGCCGTGCAGTAACTGAAGGATGGCGACCGTGACTCCGCTCCCCGAGCAGTGGCGCGGGGGTCTGCGCGTTCACAGCAGCCCCGCTTCGAGTGGTTGAGTGGTTTTGAGTGGGCCTGTCTCCTGACCTGTACCGCTGTACCACCCTATAGGGTGTGGTACAGCAGTACAGCTAGAGTCAGCCGTACCAGCTGTACCCAGTACAGGTCGGTACACCGGTACAGGCGAGGTGGGAATTGGGTAATAGAGGACAGCTCCGTGTAATCCACCATCTCGAGACTCCCACCGCTTTCCGTCGTAGAGTTTTAGAGTATTGATACCCGTGGTTCGGCCAATCTTCAACGACTCAATAATCTGCGTCTGATTTAGCCCTGGGGTGCCCTGTATCAAATGGCAAATGTCGTCTACAACGTTCCTGCGCTCAGTCTTGGCCGGGCTGTCTGTTAGCTCGAAGGCTCCAGCCTGAAAGTCGGGTGCGACGGTAATGGTTGTCCGCTCGCCGAAGCGATTTTTGCCAACCCTTAACCGGATGAGCCCGTCTTCGCCAATCTCCTGAAGGACGGCCATGTCACATGCGCCTTTGATGGCCGTTGATCCCCGGCCGAGCGAGCCCTCCGACTTGGAGACGTGGTGCATGAGCATTACGGTAGCGCCAGCAGCGGCGTAGGACCTGAGGTGGCGCATAACCTTCGTCATCTCGCCGCTGTCGTTCTCATCTCCACCGTGGGCATATCGCAGCGGGTCAACAATCAACAAGGGTTGCGCCTCCTCGCACATGTTCAGGAGTAACGGATCACCGATTTGTGGTGGCTCAACTCCAACCCAGTGCCCCCAATGCTTCAACAATGGATTGTCGCCATCCACGATCTTCCCGATGCGGCGCTTAATCTCGTGGTCGGGGTTTTCGTAGTCGAGATAGAGGGCTATCGAGTGAGCGCATTGGCGTCCGAGAAATGCCCCGCCAGAGGCGACGGCGTCGGCCATAGCAAGCGCGAGCCACGATTTAGCGCAGCCATCGGTCCCAACCCACAGCGTCAAACTACCGCGAGGGATTAGTCCATCGATGAGCCACTCCGGGGGTTGAATATCGGCGCTGGTGATGTTCGGTAGGTCCATGACGCTGCGAATAGACTGCGAGGTGTTCTCGTGGTGGGATACGGTGTCGGCCAAATCGACCAGACGGCCACGCAATACCGCCAGATCGGCAGCAGGCCCCGTGGCAGCCTGTCCGATAGCTTCGGCTGTATGAGCCAGTAGGCGCAGGCCAGAAGCACGGCGCAGACTGGCAACCCATGGCCCGATGTCCTTACGTTGGGTGACTCCGGTAAGCAGCTCGCCAATGTAGCTGTGGCCTCCGATATGTTCAAGCTGCCCACGCCGGGCAAGTTCCGCGGCCAACATAACATCGTCTACCTGACGGCCGGCGCTGAACATGTCGTTCATGGCACGAAAGATGATTCGGTTTGGTTCGACCGAAAAATCGTCGGGAGTCAACTCGCAAGCTTGCGACCAAAGAGTGGGCTTGTCGATTACCGCGCCCAGAAACGAGGATTCGGTATTGTGGTCGCTCACCATCTTGGAGCCAGGAGAATGCTAGGTTCGTGACTTGACATTGCAGTAGGATGGTAGTAAGCTGTTACCATAAAGAATTTCCCCTTGGCGCGTGAGCTACTAACTCCGCGCCTTCGTTTTTGGAAGACGCTGCGCCGCTGATTTTCCTTATATCAAATTAAAAACCTATAAAACAGTAGTAACAGTAGACACACTGGAAAAGTGGAAAAGAAGGCCAAAACCACGTCAATCAGGCCGTTAGTTCACATCACCACATCCAAGAACTGCCGCGACTGCCATGAGTGCATCTGCTAAACCGGGTGTGCCGAAGAAATCCATCCACTTCTTCCGCGTGATATACAATCCATCCACATCCACTGCCACGGAAAACTGCGCCTAACAGTGAAAAACCCCACCGACTGCACAGTCAATCCCACGCCCCACTTCTCTGCGAATAGCAGCCTCCTCGTCAGCTTTCAGGGTTAGATAACCGCTTTCCGGGAAGCTAAGCCGACTCCGCTCGATGTCGGTCCTTGCCGCAAGCGCGGCCTGCGACATCCGGGCCGCAGCCTCATTTGTTTGACATCTGAGACTCATGAATGCTGCCGTTTTCCGCCATCATTGGCGGTTGATGATTTAGTTATTTCATACATTAAGGGGAGCCGTGAGGCTACAGGCGCCTAGTGGCAAGTGTTTCTCGCGGCTAGTCGGCATCCCTAGTGGAATGTGCAATTTAAACGGGGCTGTTTTTTTGAAACGGTAAGTGAGCGGTAAGTGGTGGTGGGCCGTTGTTGAACAACTCGCGCTAACGAAGCCCTCGGTTGCGCATGTCCCTTCGTACTTTGCTGATTAGGCTATGAATTTTCTTTCTTTGTTGGGGGTCGCCGTATGCCTCTTTAAATAGATAATCTTGAGATACTGAGTGTTTAAAGGATTTTCGCCTCCAACCCATCGGCAACTTAACGTCGCCATCAAAATCCAGTCCGCGGCAAATATCCAGATCGGTTGCGCGGGGATTTTTGACTAGTTGGCTCCAGACGGCAATCCTCAGATGAGAACGGTAATTCAGTCCGGTTGCTCCATCAATGTCGCTGCCACTGGCTTGCGGTGCGGATGCTCTTCTAGGTTCAATGGCTTCTGCGGGCGTGGGTGGTGACACACCCCGGTGATTCAGCTCTGCTCCGCTGAGACTCTCGAAGTAAGAGTCCTTCTTGCATAGCTCGAAAAGTTTCGCTCTTGCGTCCCTGTATTCGCTCTCGGCATCGAGGAGCCTTCCCAGTGCCTCCTCTTCGGGACCTTTGGCAAGTGGTAATGGACCCTGGCGACGGGCAGGATGACCTCCCCCGAATGCAGCTCCCTGTCGCCTCATTTGCTGGTGGTTGCGCCAATTCTTCTGGGCGCCGGGCGTTTTGCTAACCGTGTGCTTAAATCTTGCGCCCGCAACCTTCTGTTCCAGTTGCATAAGCCGAATGCTAATGAGTGTTTTTTCCCGGAGGTGTTGAAGGTATGCCCGATGGATTGTCTTCTGACCCGCGGTTAGTGCAGAGTCTTCCTGCAGTTTCGCAAGCCGTTCGTCAAAGTCTGCAACTGCGGCGCGGAGCTTAAGTCTCTGGATCTCCAATTCTCCGCGCCGTTCACTGCTTTTGGCGGCTTCGGCTAATCGCAAAGAAAACTCGGATTCGAGATTTTCAAGATTCTCGGATGCCGAACTGGATCCGGACTTCTCTACTGGATCGTTGTCCGCAACCATTTGTCACCTTTCCGTGAATGCCCAGCTTAATTGAACCGTCTGGAAGGCGGAGGGAGAAGGTCCCGCCGTGTCACCTTCGTCGGCCTGACGAAGGTATCCAGAAATACGGTTCTACTTCGTTTTCTTGCGCCGCTCAGCAGCTTTCTTCGTGCGCACTTTCGCAGCCGCCTTGCTCGCTTTCTTTGCGATCGCCTGGCGCTCTTCGGCGGTCATCGTCTTCATCCGGGCTTTTCCGCCGCGCCGGCCAATCTCCGAAAGGTACTTAGAAATCCGAGAATCGCTCATACTGAGCACTATAGCACCATCTAAGCGGACTAGGTACAAAGCTCAACAGGAGTGATGATTATGCTCTTGACACATCTAAGCGGCTTAGATAATATGATCCCATAAACAAGAACGCGCCGTGCCAGTGCAGCAAACACCGACACGACGCTAACCAGGGCACCTGGATTGGAGGCACCCAATGGCTGTTAGTAAACGTAACATCGCATCTTCACCCACTCAAGAAGTACCCGTTACAATTGCTCGCGTGGCGCTCTACGCCCGGGTTTCCACGCTGAACGGGCAAGATCCTGAGATGCAACTTTCTGAACTCCGGGAGTACGCTTCCCGCCGCGCTTGGAGCATCACCAGGGAATACGTTGATCAGGGCGTGTCCGGCTCAAAGGAATCTCGGCCGGAACTCAACCAACTCATGGCCGACGCTCACCTGAGGAAGTTCGACGCGGTGCTGGTTTGGAAGATTGATCGCTTCGGTCGTTCGCTGAAGCATCTGGTCAACGCGCTCGCGGACCTCAGCGCCTGTGGAGTCGCGTTTATCAGCTTCCGCGACAACATCGATCTCAGCACCCCATCTGGCCGACTCATGTTTCAGATCATCGGCGCCATGGCTGAGTTCGAGCGGTCGCTCATCCAGGAGCGGGTAAAGGCCGGGCTGCGGAACGCTCGCGCTAAGGGGAAGAAGTTCGGCAGGCCACGGGCTCAGGTTGACGCTGAGCGAGTGGCTGAGCTACGCCACGATGGCCATTCGTGGTCCCAGGTGTGT
>DATBZX010000012.1:0-3170 GCA_036512955.1 Terriglobales bacterium | reverse complement strand
TCAATAGCCGAACCGCCTTCGCGGACTCGAAGCGGGCGGGCAGCAAGTACTCGGATCCCGGGCTGCCGAACCAGGTAGAAACCAGATGCAACCGACAGAAACTCCGCACATGCCTGGCGAACGGACGCGGCCGTGCCGCCTTGCATGGCGGAAGCGATAGACTTTGCCAACGCTTGCAACTGGTCGTCCTCGGGGACTTCCAACGCTGTGAGCCGGTCGCTCTCAAGAAACCTTGCGCGTAACGCAGCTGTGCTCGGCGGTCGGTCGGTAAGCATTGCTGGAAATTGTCAACCTCGCATATCGAGGTGCCAGGCAGGGGTTACAGCTGTTCTATCCAGTCGCCCGTCTTCAAGACGCGGCTGAATCGCATCTGCTGGGTGACCAGGATCGCCCTTTGCAACTCCTCGTCGGAAACTTCTCCCGCGTCGTTCTTGATGGCCAGTGTGCCGGTTCCGTCGGAAAGAAATTCCACTCCGAAGCCGAGATGCATCGCCTGGCGTGCCGTGGTGTCGCAGCACATCTGGGTCATGTAGCCGGCAATGACCACCGTGTCTACGCCACGGTCGCGCAACCACGACTCGAGTTCCGTGCCGGTAAAACTGCCCGGTAGCGACTTGTGGATGAGTACATCATGCGGCCGCGCCGCCACCTCTGGATGCAGTTCCCATTCCTTGCTTCCTTTGCGGAAGAGCGGGGCGTCAGGCTGCGGTGACGCGTGCTGAATCGCGATCACCGGCACCCCGTGGGCGCGCGCCGCATCCATGGCAGAAAGCACGTTCGCGAGACTCCCTGCGGGATACGTAATGGGCAGCTTACCGGTGAAGTATTCATTCTGGACGTCAATAACCAAAAGTGCGCGTTTCGGGTTCTCAGCCATAACGCTCATTGTAGGACAGCACAAGAAGGGAAGTGTTCGGTACTGGTTTGAAGTCCCAGCACGAAAAATGCCCCCAACGGTTCGAAGCGTTGAGGACGGAGATACATATGGATTTTGGTGATCAAATCATAGCACCGGCGGGGCCAATTTCGTTCTCTTATCCCTTGATGGAGAACAGCGTTGGCTTGAAGTACTTGGCTTGGCCGACCCGCCGCATCCAGTCCATTTCCTCTGGGGTCATCGGGCCCTTGTCCAAAGCGTCAAGCGCGGCTGTCAGATCGGACGCTGATCTGGGTCCGGTCAGGCAGAGGTCAACCGCCGGGTTCGTCAAATTGAAGCGATAACAATCACTCGCCGAGGGAACCCTATCTCCGGCGGGCACCTTATCAGGTTTCATCAAATCGCCCCAACAGGTAGCCGTGAACGCCACGATTCCAGGTCTGATCTCAGGCGCCGGCAGTTTTGGGAAGATGTCGCGTTCAGCGCCCGGATGCACGGCGTTGTAGCGCACATGAAGGATATCGACGTTGCCATTATGGTTGGCCATCGCCGCTGCCTGTGGCCGATTGTGAGTTGAGACAGCGATAGCGCGTATGAGACCGCGCTCTCGAAGCCGCAACGCCTGGTCGAAGATTGCAGGACTGACGTCCTTGTTCCAGAGCCCCAGGAGAAGAATGTCAGCGTGATCCATGCCGAGCGACTTCAGGGCGCGCTCGAGACTCCACGGGACCAGTGCGGCGATACGCGAATACGACTGGATAACCAGGCGGAACACATCCCGACGTGATCGCAGGCTGCGCAGTCCGGCGCCGAACTTGGCAGTACGCATCGAGCCCCAATACAGGTAGTTAACGCCTCGCTCAAAGGCCATCTGCACGCAACGCTCGTCTGCGCCATAACTAGATGCCAGACCGAGACGGCCTACTTTCCAGCCTGTCTTACCCAACGTTGCGGTCTTCCAGTCGGTCATGCCTTGGTCACCGAGGCCCAGAACTCAGAACCTGCACATCAGGAATCGTTATGGAACAGTTATACGCGAGCCAGTATCAGCCGGTTTGTAAGGCAGCCCTCTGCGTCGCCCGTGATCGTGATCGCGTCAAAGTTCAGAGCCGACGCAAGTACGTCTTTACCGGTCAGATCGATCAGCTGATCCGGGAGATATATCTCAGCCATCGAGACGCCAAGACGCGACCCGGCATCCGGCTACTGGCCAAGAAGGTCAGTATGCCGCATTGGGCATTGAAGAAGCGTGCTCGCGAATTAGGTCTGGCGCGAACCAAAGAGCTGCCCTGGAACGAGGCAGAGCTAGCGATTCTGTCCAGGTATGCGTGGATGAGCGACGAGCGAATCCGTCTGAGGCTGAAGGCTGCCGGGTACTCCCGAACCGTGACCGGAATCCACCTCAAGCTGAAGCGGATGCGTTTCAAGCATGACGGGAGCTTCTACTCCGCATACAGCCTTGCGCAAGCGCTGGGGATCGACCCTCACGCCGTGACGCGCTGGATCAAGAGCGGCCATCTGAAGGCCAAATCCCGAGGCACGGCACGAGGCCCACAGCAGAACGGCGACAGCTACCTGATCCAAGAGAAGGATGTCCGCCGCTTCATCCTCGAACATCCCACCGATATTGACCTGCGCAAAGTAGACCAACTCTGGTTCCTCGATCTGATCACCAGAGGATCAGTGCGCGCCGCCTGAGATCTCCCGTTCGTAAACTGCTTGACCGCGAAGGCAAAACCGTCTGTTGCGGTCGGGCGCCGCGCCGCCGGAAGCGGCACAACCAACTCGGGAGAGTCGTAGACCTCTTTGTCTGCTGGCTCTCCCGATTTTCATTTGGAGGAAATGCGATGCAAGCGACAAACCTTATCGAGCAGGACCAGCCAGTTGGAGCAATTCTCAGCCCCGTACCGGCCCCAGCTCCGACCATGACTCTGTGCTCTTACGGCACCAAGCTGACCCGGGAAGAACTGGCCCGGGTGGCAACGCCAGCAGCCACAGCAACCCACAAGCCCATTCCCCATATCGCGGTGGTGGAGAAGCTGATCGAAGCACTCGGCTTCCGCCAGATCGGCATCGTGCAGGAGGAATACGCCGTATCAGCGGACGGGATGCGCATGTTCGGCGTCATGGACCTGAGTTCCGGCTTTGACGGCTGCCGTTTCGCCATCGGCTTGCGGAATTCCCATGATAAGTCATTCCGGCTTTCATGCACCGTTGGGCTACGCATCTTCGTTTGTGAAAATCTTGCGTTTCACGGGGAATACACTCCCGTTCTCGCTAAGCATTCGAAGCA
>DATBZX010000011.1:0-13317 GCA_036512955.1 Terriglobales bacterium | reverse complement strand
AGTCCATCCAAGAAACTCCTGGCGTGAGCCGCGAAGCACACGCAAAGGAGAAACTGGATGGACGAGTATGAAAGCTTAAGCCACTCGAAATGGGAGTGCAAATACCATGTGGTGTTTATCCCGAAGGGCCGCCGGAAAGCGTTGTATGGGGAGCTGAGGAAGTATTTGGGAGAGGTGTTCCGCAAGCTGGCGGAGCAGAAGGAAAGCTGGATTGAGGAAGGGCATGTGCTGGTTGATCACGTGCATATGATGATTTCGATTCCGCCCAAGTACGCCGTGGCGCAGGTGATCGGGTTTATCAAAGGGAAGAGTGCGATTCACCTGGCGCGAGTGTACGGAGGACGGAAGCAGAATTTTGTGGGGCAGAGTTTCTGGGCGCGAGGATACTTCGTGTCAACAGTAGGGCGGGACGAAGCATCGGTTCGAGAGTACATCCGCACCCAGGAGGAAGAGGACAAGCGCTTGGATCAGTTGAACATGTGGCGCTGAAACGGCCACCTTCAGGTGGCCAACAATGTCGGGGCCGCGTTAGCGACCCCGCCCAGCCGCTTTGAGCGGCTCACAACCTAAAGCCCCCGGCTCTGCCGGGGGATAGTTACCCCAAGGGCGCATTGCAGGGCATTCTGCGACTCAGGAGAGAAATCCGTTACCAGCAGGACTTTGCTGATCCCTATGCGTGAAAGTGTTGATTGAGATGCCATAACACACCTCCATTAAGCCTTTTGAACTCGTTGACCGCACTACGCAGCGGCTTGGTTCACCTCCTGAGGAATTGCCTGGTTGAGACTCGGTGCTGGCCCCATCTCGTGCCAGCGCTTGCCTGGCCGACAGCGCTCAGGAGATTCCATCAAACCGAAGGTGGTGTGTGTGGCGCCGTCGTAAACAAACTGAACGCAGCCGAAATCGAGCCGAGTCTTAAGGCCGGAACTTGGACAAGCCGGGGTTGACCACCATCGCTCGGATGCGGGCAGTTCACACTCGGCAAAGAGGCCAGCCTGGGTGTTGAGTCGCTCCTTCGACCAGAACTTGCAGTCTCTGCATTGCATCACTCACCTCCACTTTTGATGTCGTCTCTCAGAAATCAGGGCCAACAGCCGCCCGCAACGAAGTCGAAATTCCACCGGCCTGGCGTCTCGAAATTGCTCATAGCAAAGCCCATTTCGGGTGCCACGCATAGAAAGGAACGGGGTCAAAGGTGGGTCTCTAAATCGCTGGCGCTCAAAAGCCCGGAGGGAGACCAATTGACCTCGCCTGCGTCATTGGTCACTTATAGTTTCCATCGAAGATGGGCAGCCGCACAAGCCCAACCAACACACCACATTGTGACGCTCATTTTCCGGGCTATTTGATTATCCGGCCGCAAGCCGGGACCACAGCCGACCCGAGTACCCATCCCCCTTTTGAGAACACAACCGGTGGCCGCGGCTGTCCAACAAAATTACCCAATGAAACGATACAGGCCCGCTCAATCTTGAAGTGCCCCCTTCGCGTCACCCCCGGGATGAGAGATCGGGCGGGTCAATTGCATGACGCCAGTATGGGGGTCAATTTGTAAGACCACTGTGTCCAACGGTGGTTGCTCGGTATCATCTGAATAAACCCGGGGTCGCTGCAGACATCAAATTGACGACGGCTATTGCCAAGGTAGCCCACAAAGATGCTGCAAGCAATCGATCCTTCTGTTGTTAGTTAGGGATCTTGCATGCGGCGCCATGAGTGATCACTTGTTGGCGATTGACATAGAACCCCGGCGCTATCACTCCACCCCGGTGATTGCGATCACTGACTTCTTCAGGTGCTCGATGTAAATATAACGATGGGTGTGTGTCGCTCGACACAGGTTCACGGAGGTGTGCTATGGCATCTCAAGCCCAACTCTGCCACGTAGCCATCAACAAAATCCTGCTAGCAACCGATTTCTCTCCTGAGTCGCAAAACGCTGTGCGATATGCCGTTTCTCTCGCCAAGCATTACGGAGCCACGCTTTTCCTCACTCACGTTCTTCCGACCGAAGGCGCCATGGGAGGCGTGGAGTCATGGCCTTCCCTGACCGACGTCAGGCAGCACAACGCAGAACGAAGCATGGCGAAATTAGAAAGTACCGAAGACCTGAAGTTTGTTCCTCACGAAGTAGTTCTACGGGCTGGTGACACTTGGGCCGTGATCTCCCAGGTTCTGTCGGACAAGAACGTGGATCTGATCGTGATGGGCACGCGAGGACACGGAGGAATCAAAAAGCTATTTCTGGGATCGACGGCGGAAAAGGTAGTAAGACACGCCAATTGCCCGGTACTTACTGTTGGGCCTCATCTCCGATCGGTGTTCCTAAACCGGTTCGGTCACGTCTTTTACGCCAGCGATTTCTCCTCTGGGTCCCTGCGAGCGATGACCTACGCCTTATCGCTAGCAGAAGAGGACCGCGCGGAATTGACCTTACTTCACGTCATCAAAAGTGACCCGGTATCGGAGTCGGGGTTACTGGAATGGAAGCGACAGGATCGCGAGAAGCTGAGTCAGTTGGTCCCGCCCGACGCCGATCTGGCGTACAAGCCTGAGATCGAGGTTGAGGTTGGAATTCCTGAGGTGGAGATTGTCCGGATGGCGGACACCAGGGAAGCGGACCTCATCGTTATGGGTTGTCACTCAGGTGGCTCAGTGTCGAGGCACTTGCCATGGACGACTCTGCATTACGTATTGCAGCACGCACCTTGCCCGGTGCTTACGGTCCGCGGCGAATAGCGTCGACGCCCGGCCACAGCGCTGGAGTCTGTCGAGTGAATAGACCGCAGAACGTTGTCTCGGATGAAGGAGAGGGGTCATGCAGCTCCACCTCAATGCAGACGAACTAAATCTGTTTGCGGACATGTTACTAGATCGGGTTGGCGCAATGTCGGCCCAAAGGCCTTCGGTCGCCAGCGTCCAAGGGAACGCGGATATGGGGCAAGGCGCGCGGCGCTACGACGCTCTACTGGATAAGGTCTTGGTCAAAGACTTGCAGCTCGACTCAGATGAGCTCGAACAAGCGGCTGGGCTTCTTAGTGAGCAGAAGCGTGACCTAAGGAATGAGATCGCTCGTTTGCAGGACTCCACATTGCGCCTTAACTTGCAACGCAAGCTGGGACTTGTGGAACGCGTATTGGAGCGGGTCGAAGAGGCGTGTGCCATGCTCTGACCAAGGTTGACTTACAGACGTCTGGTACGCAACGGGAGGTTTACCGGCATCGAAGCAGGAATTCGCAACGCGGTGGTTTCAACAGGCAAACGCAAGAAATAGGAGGAATGCGAAATGACGAAAGAACTAGGAAAGAAAGCAGCAAAATCGGTCCCAATCGAGCCGGAGATCCTTGAAGATCAGATTCGAGCGCGTGCTTACGAACTGTACGAGGAGCGTGGGAAAGAAGACGGTCACGACCTGGATGATTGGTTGCGGACTGAGGCGGATCTCACGTCAAGAAAACACCGCAGTGTTGCAGCTTAACGAGATGCGGTTAGCAGTAGCTCGCCCGCAGAAACCACGGGGGAGCTAACCTCGACCTGGGCGCCACTCCCCTTAAACTGCGGGCGTTTTGTTAGTAATAAATCACTCGTAATATTCCCCTCGGGTGAGGGAGCTCGAAGGGAGTTGGACAGTGCGCCCCAATCCCCACGGGCTGTACTCTTGCGAGGTGAATCGACAAAGGAGTTAGCGGCAGTGAAAATCAGGAATAACAAGAAGATTGCCAACGCGAATCCCGAGCCGAAAGGAAAACCGAAGGCCAAACCAAAAAAGGCGCGCAAGATCGTCCCAAAGTTCGACATCAAGGCAAGCACGGTTTGGTAAGTGAATTACGTTTCAGATCTCATCGCGGCATCGAAGAGCCGGAGTATGCCATTCCCCTCACCGGAAGAAAAGTGGCGGTTGGTGGTGGCGTGGTCGGACTGCTCCTGTCTGGGGTTATGCTGACGCTCCTATGGTCGGAGTCTCTTGTGGCCGGACGACTCCGGATCCCACGGCCACGGGACAAGTCCCATGGGCAGTGTGATGTTCGGCGCGAACGGCAATCTAAACGGCACCTCATACGTGGCGGAGCGAACGGCAGTTCCATCGGCTTTGAAGCGGCGGCCTTTCCTCTAGCCACCGCGCCGACAGCTGCTGGTTATTCGGCAACTCTTCCTCTTGCCGCATCGTGACTAATGCCAGTCTCATTGTGGGACATTCGCGAAATATAACCATCTTAATATTCAACTAAGTTATATAATCTGTTTGTGGGAAACGTTAGGCCAAGTCGCGTTGGAGCGCGTCGGATGGCCCGCATGCGCTCAGTGAATGGCGTTACCGACTTTGTGGGAAGCGCCCATCTTTTCTTGTCGGCCCTGACGGATGTTCTTCAAGCCAGGCTGTTGACGGAAGCCGGCGGCGCCGGGCTCAGCCTCTCGAAACTGAAGCCACTGCAATTACTCGCCGTCGCCAGAACGCAGACGGTCGGCGAGCTTGCGGCATTTCTTGGTGTCAGTGCAGCGGCGGCGAGCAAGATGGTGGAAAAGCTCGTGCAAAGCGGATGGCTCATCCGCGCGGCCGGTACGCACGACCGCCGCGCAGCCCACGTTTCACTTACCCAGCAATCCCACAAGCTGCTTGCGGTCTACGAAAGGATAAGGCAGCAGAACTTGCCAGAGATATTTCGTAAGGCATCGCCGCGGCAACTGCGCGCCCTGGCACGATTGATGGACCAGATCACGGTGGAGATTCTTAACCATAGCGCGCGGGCCGGAGACATTTGCCTCCACTGTGGGATTTATTTCCGTGACAAGTGCCTGGTCAGAGACTTGGACGGGAGAACTTGTTTTTATCGGCAGCGCACAGAATTGGCGGCCGAGCGGAAGAGTAAATTGGAGGCAGGCTGACGGATTCAAGATAGCCTGCCAGCGTTGGAAGACAGCGTAGGGAGCCGGTCAAGCGCCCGGCCCAGGAAGTACTCCGATGACAGCTCACGCTGGTCGGATGCAAATGAGCGTGTGGCGGTGGATGATTTTACTGCTGACCACCGCCGGCGCGATAGCCAGTTTTCGCGGCGCAGTCTTCGGAATCGGATCTACCACAAACCTCAGCGATGTATTCCCATGGGGCCTGTGCCAGGGGTTAAACGTCTTTTGCGGAATCGCCCTGGCCGCGGGAGCGCTTACAATCGCAGCTGCCGTGTTCGTGTCCGACCGGCCGGACTGGCGAACCGTTGCGCGAGCGAGCTTGGTCACCGGAGCAGTCGGATACATCGTCGCCATGCTGGGCGTGGTGGCAAATCAAGGCCTCGGCGACCGTGCATGGTGGACAATCCTGAACGGCTGGACCCCGCGGTCAATCCTGTCGGGCGCAGTATGGACCTTGCTGCTTCTGGCCGGCGTACTCCTGATTGAGTTCCTGCCTGACGCGTCGCTCTCGGTCGCGCGCAGCCGCTGGTTCGCCGTCTTGCGGCGACTTGTTGTGTCTCTGGTAATTCTGGCGGCGGGGCTCGCCATTCTTCATCAATACGGACTGAACCGCATCATCGGACTCTCGGGAACGCGCATTTCGCCGCTGTGGGCAGGGTCTTCGTTGCCCCTGATGTTTTATCTCTCTTCGATCTCGGGCGCGCTGGCGGTTCTCTTATTTGCGTCATGGCGAAGCCGGCTCGCCTTTGCCAAGGCAATCCCCACCCCCATCCTGCGGGGAGTCGCACGCGCCCTGACGATCTCCATCTTCCTGTACCTGTTGCTTCGGCTAACGGGTCTGATCGAGAGCGGTGTATTTCCCGTTCTATTGAATTTCTCCCGCGAGCACGCGCTTCTGCTGCTCGAAATTGCGCTCTTCTTCTGCGGGATGATGTCGGTGAAAGTACACGAGTCCGACCCCAGCAATGCAGTTATCGGGCCGGTACTGATCGTCGCCGGCGTGCTTGCCAACCGCATTAATACTTCGATAACCGCAGTCGAAACCGCCGCCGGACAACAGTACTGGCCAAGCTGGGGCGAGGTTCTGATTGCCTACAGTCTAGTGGGGCTGGGGATCGCCGCCTTCGCCCTAGGAGTGAAACATTTAGAGATTTTTCCTGCCGCCGATAATCCAGATGGTCCGGCGGATCCGACTACAGGCGACTGGAAAGGATGAAGCGATGGAAATCAAGCACCTGGAGCAATAGATCTATCAATCGCTTTTGAGTACGACTTATTACGCATTGTCCGGTCTTTCTTATGGCCACCACTTGCAATGTTGTCGAGGAACGAATGTCTGCCGAGCCCATGAGTGTAGGGCAGTATTTCATTATCGAATCCCAGCATCTCGAGCAATTACTTGCGGCACTGAGGCATCGCGGCTATGAAGTCATCGGACCCACAGTCTGCGAGGGTGCCATCGTTTACCAGCCATTGACTTCGATCAGAGATCTGCCTGAGGGATGGGCCGATCAACAGCAAGCTGGACGGTACCGGCTAAGGCGGCGGAGCGACGGTGCGCTGTTCGGGTACGTGGTCGGCCCCCATTCTTGGAAGAAGGTTTTGTACCGGCCGCTGCGGCGGCTGTGGCGTGCCGAGCGCAATACGAAGGGCTTCCGTATCGTGCCCGAGGACATTGGGGGGACGAGGTACGCGTTACTAGGTGTTCGTGCCTGCGAGCTCCACGCCATCGCGATCCAGGACCAGGTATTTCTGCACGGTAAGTACGTCGATCAGGATTACAAAGTGCAGCGCGAGGGTTTGTTCCTGGTGGCGATCAATTGCACCGAGCCCGGCGGCAATTGCTTTTGCGCTTCGATGAACACCGGGCCCAAAGCGACTACTGGCTTCGATCTCGCGCTGACGGAATTGTTGCGGGAGGGGCGGCACTGCTTCCTGGTGGAGGTGGGCACGGAGCGCGGCGCAGAAATTCTTGCGCTGGTTCCTCATGGCGACGCCAGCGACGCCGACAAGGAGGCTGCGGCGCAAGCGGTCGCCGATGCTGCCGTTCACATGGGGCGAAGCCTAGATACCCAGGGTATCAAGGACCTCCTGTACCGCAACTACGAAAGTCCGCAATGGGACACCGTGGCAGCGCGATGCCTGTCATGCGCGAACTGCACCATGGTTTGTCCCACTTGCTTCTGCGCGAAGGTGGAAGACACGACTGACCTGGCCGGCGGTAACGCTGAGCGATGGCGCAGATGGGATTCGTGCTTCACGGAGGATTTCTCCTACATTCATGGCGGCAGCGTGCGCGCCACTACGAAGTCGCGCTATCGTCAATGGTTGACTCACAAACTGGCTTCCTGGATTGACCAGTTCGGCAGGTCCGGCTGCGTAGGCTGCGGACGCTGCATAACCTGGTGTCCGGTCGGTATCGACATTACCGCGGAGGTCCGTGCCCTCCGCGAAAACGACGCGAGCAGTCCCGCGTCCGACTCGAGCAGGAGTCCGCATGACAATAGAAACGCTTGAACCGATCATCCAGGCGACGCCCTTCTTCCAGGGCTTGGAAGAGCGCTACATCCAGCTGATTACCGGGTGCGCCAAAAATGTGCGCTTCGCCGAGGGCCAAGTCGTCTTTCGCGAGGGCGACGCGGCAGACCAGTTCTATCTAATTCGCAGCGGTCTCGTGTCGGTGCAATTCATGATTCCGCATCGCGGCCTCACCACGATTCTGACTGCAAGTGAGGGGGAAATTCTTGGCTGGTCGTGGCTGTTCCCGCCTTACCGCTGGCACTTCGATGCACGCGCGCCGCAACCCACACATGCCTTGGCGTTTGATGGCAAGTGCCTTCGCGGCAAGTGTGAAGAAGATCATGATCTTGGCTACGAGATCTTCAAGCGCTTCATGCAGGTCGTCACCGAACGACTGGAGTCGACGAGATTGCAGCTGCTGGATCTATATGGCAACAACAAGTGACCAATTCGCAGCCGCGCCGGTAAACCGGGAGCCCATGCTCCCCACTCCCTACCGTATCCAGCGGGTGAAACAGGAGACGGACGACACGTTCACACTTGAGCTGGTGCCCGCGGACTCGGCGGAGGGATCCTCCTTCGCGCCGGGACAGTTCAACATGCTCTATGTGTACGGCGTTGGCGAAGTGCCGATATCCATCAGCAGCGACCCCAGCGACGCGCCGCTGATCCAGCACACCACCAGGGTGGTTGGCACAGTAACCAAGGCCATGCGGCTGGTCAAGCGTGGCGACATGCTGGGCATCCGCGGTCCGTTCGGCACGCATTGGCCGGTCGAAGGGGTAGTCGGACACGACGTCGTGATTGTGGCGGGTGGTATCGGACTCGCGCCCCTCCGGCCCGCGCTCTATCGCCTGATGGCGCAGCGTGAGAAATATCGGAAGATTGTGTTGCTGTATGGCACGCGTACTCCGGAGGACATCCTTTACCGTCACGAGCTGGAGCACTGGCGCGGCAAGTTCGATCTGGAGATACAGGTTACGGTGGACCGGGCTGCCTGTACCTGGCGGGGGAATGTCGGCGTGGTGACCACCATGATTCCTCGGGCTCCGTTCGACCCGTCGAACACGGCGGCCTTTATCTGCGGACCCGAAGTAATGATGCGCTTCACTGCGATGGAATTGCAGAAACGCGGGGTGGCGACCGAACGCACTTACTTGTCCATGGAGCGCAACATGAAATGCGGCGTCGGGCTGTGCGGACATTGCCAGTACGGGCCGGTGTTCACTTGTAAGGACGGACCGGTGTTCTCCTACGATCAGATTGTTGCGCTGCTCGGCAGGGCGGAGGTCTGAGATGGCCAAGCGCAAGCCCAAACTCGCGGTGTGGAAGTTCTCCTCGTGCGACGGGTGCCAGTTGAGCCTGTTGGATTGCGAGGACGAACTGCTGGCGGTGGCGGACACGCTGGAGATCGCCAATTTCCCTGAGGCCTCGCGGGCAGTTGTGAAAGGGCCCTACGACCTTTCCCTGGTGGAGGGCTCTATCACTACGTCGCACGACGCCGAGAGGATCCACGGCATTCGGCGCGCCTCGAAGTTCCTGGTGACAATCGGCGCGTGTGCAACGGCCGGAGGCATTCAGGCGCTGCGCAATTTCAAGGACGTAAAGGAATTCATCTCCATCATCTATGCCAAGCCGGAATATATCGAGACGCTGAAAAAGTCCACGCCCATCACCGACCACGTGTTTGTGGACTTCGAGTTGCGTGGCTGCCCCATCAACAAACTCCAGTTGGTGGAAGTACTGAGCGCATTTCTGAACGGCCGCAAACCCAATACACCGCCGCACTCGGTCTGCATCGAATGCAAGCAGCGGGGGACGGTGTGCGTGATGGTCGCAGAAGGGATGCCGTGCCTCGGCCCGGTGACCCAGGCAGGCTGTGGAGCGTTGTGTCCGACCTACGCGCGGGCCTGCTTCGGTTGCTTCGGGCCGAAGGAGACGCCTAATACTCCAGCACTCAGCCAGTGGTGGCAGCGGATGGGCGTCAGCGATAGCGACCTGGTGCGGGCGTTCCGCAGCTTCAACGCATACGCTGAACCCTTCCGTCGAGAAAGCGAATTGCATGAAAAGTAGGGCCATCAAAGTCGATTACCTGGCGCGCGTCGAAGGCGAGGGTGGCCTGCTCATCAGGATGAAGGGGCACCAGGTCTCCGAAGTGAAGGTGAAGATCTTCGAGCCGCCGCGCTTTTTCGAGGCGTTTCTGCGCGGACGGAAATTCACCGAGGCACCAGACATTACAGCGCGCATTTGCGGCATCTGCCCAGTGGCGTATCAGATGAGCTCATGTCACGCGATGGAAGACGCGCTCGGGGTGAAGATCCCCGCACCCATCCGGGCACTACGCCGGCTCCTGTATTGCGGCGAGTGGATCGAGAGCCACGCTCTGCACGTTTACCTGCTGCACGCGCCGGATTTCCTGGGCTATGAGGACGCGATCCGCATGGCAACGGACCATCCTACGGAAGTCCGTCGCGGACTGCGCCTGAAGAAGGCGGGGAACGCAATCGTCAACTTGCTCGGCGGCCGCGAGATCCATCCCATCAACGTGCGGGTCGGCGGATTCTACAAGATTCCGCCCAAATCGGAATTTCTGGCGCTTGCGGAAGAACTCAAGTGGGCGCGCGATGCAGCGCTCGAAACCGTTCGCTGGGTAGCGACCATCCCGATCCCCGAGTTTGAGCGCGACTACGAATTTGTCTCCCTGCGCCATCCGGACGAATACCCCTTCAACGAAGGACGCATTGTGTCGAACAAGGGGCTCGATATTGCAATTTGCGACTACGAACAGCACTTCGCAGAGGAGCACGTAGCGCATTCCAACGCTCTGCACTCAACTCTGAAGGAACGCGGGGCATACTTCGTGGGTCCGCTTGCACGCTACAGCCTGAACTTCGACCGGTTGACACCAACGGCGCAGGAAGCTGCGCGCTCTGCCGGGCTCGGGAGCGTATGCCGCAATCCGTTTCAGGGCATCATTGTGAGGAGCGTGGAATCCCTGTACGCGTGTGAAGAGGCGCTGCGCCTCATCGAGCAATTCGAGATGCCCGACAAACCCTATGTCGAAGCCGAAGCCCGCCTCAGTACAGGCTTCGGATGCACGGAGGCGCCGCGCGGCGCACTGTACCATCGGTATCGCCTCGACGAACGTGGCCTTATCGTGGATGCCAAAATCGTCCCGCCCACTTCGCAGAATTTGAAGACGATCGAAGCGGACCTGCTACAGCTCGTACCGGCCAACATGGGAATGCAGAAAGACCGTCTGCAGTGGCGTTGCGAGGCCGCAGTGCGTAATTATGATCCCTGTATCTCGTGCGCGACCCATTTCCTGAAGCTGCACATCGAACAAGAATGACAACCGACCGCCCCAGCATCGTCGTCATCGGAGTCGGCAACGACTATCGCAGCGATGATGGAGTGGGAATCGTCATCGCGCGCCGTCTCAGAGCGCAGCTTCCGGCTGAAATAAATATCATCGAGGCGAGTGGCGAGGGAGTGTCTTTGCTGGATGCCTGGCAGGGAGCGACTTCGGTGATACTGCTGGATGCGGCTTGTTTCGGCAGGCGTGCAGGCACAGTTTATCGCTTTGACGCCAGCACTGAACCAATTCCCAGTGCATTCCTTAACTACTCAACCCACGGGTTCAGCTTGGCAGAAGCAGTCGAACTGTCTCGAGTTTTGCATGAATTACCTCCGCACCTGATTGTTTACGGCATCGAAGGCGGCACTTTTGAGGCTGGCGTCGAATTGTCACCCGCCGTAGAAGGAGCAGTGGCATCGGTCATAGCGCAAGTTATCCGCGATGTATATTCGGCATCCCTTTCTGAGTCGATTCCATGAGCGAGTTCAAGAGAGGAGGTAGCTCGGCGTAGCTCCTAAGGTTATTGAAGATTCGATGGTCGGTGCCTTGAGAGGATCTGGTTATGAAAGCGTACGTTGTCGTTAATGCAGAAGTGGGGAAAGCGCATGACATCGCCAAGGCCATGGCTGCATTGCCGGGGGTCAAGATGGCCGACGCTTGCTGGGGCAGTGGCGATGTTTATTCCGTAATCGAGTTTTCTGCCTGGAACGATCTCAACGGAGTCGTTTTGGACAGGATTCACCGCATGCCAGGCGTGACCAGGACGGAAACGCACGTTGCAGTCGAACGCTGAACAGAGGCTTCGGCCCGCTTGCGGCGTACACATCCTAAATCCCTCCGACGTTCGTACTCGCGATGCACGTTGCCCGCCCGTTCTTTTCTCCGCCGGACGCTGCCGCGGGTGGCTCCGTCGCTGGCGTTTACGGATTCGCGTCAGGACGAAGCGGCGTTCTTATCCTGGCTAACTCCGGTTCTTGAACTCCTCCGGCCCTTGCGTCTGTGAGAAAAGTCCGTTCGCCCACCATCTTTGCCTGGGAACCCCCAGCCGATCTCTCCTACGCTGGGCCTCGGAGGCGAAAAGGCGGCTGTGGGCGAGGACGTCGAAGCACTCAAACGATGAGTACCGCTGCTCGATTATCTGCGGCAGCATAGCTGGATCGGTTGGCCTGCAGGTCGCGGGGAGTATGTTGGACTCTGTCCACTGCATGAGGAGACCCGGCCCTCGTTCTATGTCAACACCCGCAAGGATGTCTTCTACTGCCACGGCTGCGGCGAGGGCGGCGATCTGCTTCGCTTCCTCCAGCTAGCCGGCCGAGTGTCTTTCCGTCAAGACCTCGCCTGCCTGGATCGGCAGACTGGTGCAGAAGCTGATGCGACCGCGTTACGCGAGCAGACGGCCGCCTTCTATCAGCAGCAGTTGAATAACTATCCCGAGGCGCTGGGCTATCTGTGCCAACGCGGACTTCATGATCCTGCCCTGATCCGAGAGTTGTGCATCGGTTATGCCCCAGGGGGAAACCTGCGCCGGTATCTCACCACGCAAGGTTATTCCTTCGCCTTGCTTCAAAGAGCTGGCCTGATCAACGCGCACGGCACGGATGCTCTGTATCAGCGCATCGTCTTTCACCTACGCCATGGCCAGCACATCGTCAACCTCTACGGCCCGCAGCCTCGGCGCCGCCCCCGCATCGCTTCCTCCCCGGCAGCAAGGGCGGACTCGATGCCTGGGAGAAGTTTCGCCACTGCTCAGAAATCATCCTGGTCGAGGGCCTGCTCGACTATGCGGTGTTGCGCCAGGCGGGCTTCTCCAACGTGACCTGCTCGCTGGGGACGCATCTCAACACCGACCAGGGTCTCGGCCTCTATCATCGATTCCCGCCCGCCTAGTATTTCAGCCCCAAAGCCTTCGTGGTGAATTCCACCAATGGCGACATCTTGCGGCATGCCGAGGCGAAATCCCGCATCAGTATGGCGCTGCAGACTTGCTCCTCGCTGAGCGGAACCGACGTGACAAAGTCCTTCATCTTGAGGTCGTCGATAAAGGGGTGACTGCAATCGAATCCACGCGGCGGGCGCGAGAGTCTGTCGCCCTCAAGAGTGAGCTTTTTCCGGATTTTCGCCCACTGCTCCGTGTCGCGCGCAATGGCCGTACGCACTCTGGTCAGAGCCCGGTTGTCCGGATGCCAGATACCTGCCGCAACAAAGCAATTGTCAGGTTCAAGGTGCAGATAGAAAACCGGCGCATGAGCATCCTTGCCGCTGGCGTGAGAAAAGTGTATGCCGACGTGAGTTTTGAAGGGAGGCCCGTCAGGTGAGAAGCGAGTGTCACGATAGATGCGAAATAGGGAGCCGCGGGTCGGCCGAGCAACTGCAACGAAGTGGGGACTGATCCTTCCTAGGGAGACTCTGAACAAGTACTTCGATTTCCACCGATCTGCGGTTTAGATTGAGAGGAAATTTGGCGGAGGGCTGGTAGAGCGATGCAACAGCAGACACTGGCGATGGCGAACGGGTTTGAGCAGTACGCAAAGAAG
>DATBZX010000010.1:0-11116 GCA_036512955.1 Terriglobales bacterium | reverse complement strand
CTCCGACAGGTTCGCGCCTGGCGGAAGTAGGACGGCGTACAAAACAGCCGCCGCCACGCTTGCAGGCTCGACCATCTTCTGGCGCGGAGCATCGGGCCAGAATTGCTCCCAGATGGCCGTATCGGTAGCCCCCGGCATCAGTGCCATGACTCGGATGCACTTCGGAATGAGCTCTTCGCGCAACGTCTGTGTGAAACCGAGGGCTCCGTGCTTCGACGCGTTATAGGCCGAGAATTGGGTGAAGGTCGTCTTCGCGGCGATCGACAACGTGTTGACAATCGTAGACCCTCTCGACATCAGCGGAACACCCGCGCGTGAAACCAGGAACGTCCCGGTAAGGTTAATGTCAATCACCGACCGCCACAACTCGACCGGAGTATCCTCCACCGAGAACCTGGCTTGCGAGATCCCGGCGTTGTTGATGAGGATGTCGAGGCGGCCCCAGCGCTTCTTCACCTTCGAGAACACGGCGGCGACCGAAGCCGTATTTTGGACTTCACAGCGCTCAGCAAACACTTCAGGGCGGGGGCTAAGCTCCGATGCCATAGTGGACAACTCTGCTTTCGCACTCTTCAACGCGGCTCGGTCGCGGCCGGTAATCAGTACGCTGCACCCTTCGGCAACCAGAGCACGAGCAATGGCGAGGCCAATACCTCGATTTCCACCAGTGATTACGGCCACCTTTCCTGACAGTCGGCCGCCGTACGGCGCAGCTTCCGCTACCGCTGGCTGCGGATCTGTCTTCACTATGGGAGTGGACCGCCGCTTCTTGGCAGTCATCGCTAGAACCCGTTGTTGCTCTTCTCGCGGATGAGCGCAAGAAATTCCTGGCGAGTCTGTTGCGCGCGGAAGGCGCCGATCATCGAGGATGTGACCGTCGCGGAGTGTTGCTTCTCGACTCCGCGCATCATCATGCACAAGTGGCGCGCTTCAATGACTACGCCGACACCCAAGGGCTGGACCGCATGCTGGATAGCTTCCGCAATCTCCACGGTGAGTCGTTCCTGTACCTGGAGGCGGCGGGCGAAAACTTCCACAAGGCGGGGCAACTTGCTCAGCCCGAGCACCTTTCCCTTCGGAATATAGGCGATGTGTACCTTTCCGAAAAAGGGCAGCATGTGGTGCTCGCAGAGGCTGAACATCTCGATATCCTTCACGATCACCATCTCGTCGTAATCGACCGTGAAGAGAGCTCCGTTCAGCACTTCCGCGGGGTCTTCGTTGTAACCCTTGGTGAGATATTGAATTGCCTTGGCAAACCGCTCCGGAGTCTTCACCAGGCCTTCGCGCTGGGGATCTTCACCAAGGCGAACCAGCAACTCCCTCGTCAGATCTTCCAGACTTGCGCTAGTGAGAGTCGTTTGAGTTTCCATGAGGTCTTTCATTGCTCTCCCATGATGCTTCGCGGCATAAGTCAGTGACGCAATTCCGCGCCATCAGAGTACTCGAAACTGTTCTTCAGAGTTTCTTCGATGCGCACCCTTTCAAGATGAGCCGAGGGAAAACATTGTTTCAAAATGTTGTGGATGACCTCGGTGAGATTCTCCGTGGTAGGCACCAGAGCCGCGAAATCCGTTAATGTGTTGAGATTTTGATGATCAAAACGATCGAGCACGGCTTGCCGAACTGCTTCATCGAGGTCCACCAAGTTGCAGACCATTCCAGTTTCGTCATTGACCTGACCGCCGACGGTTACCTCGAGCGAGTAGTTGTGGCCGTGCCCATGGGGATTGTTGCACTTGCCATAGGTCATGCGGTTCTGCTCGACCGAGAGCGTGTCGGCATGTAAGCGATGTGAGGCCGAAAAGATGTAACGCCGTGTCAGGTAGGCCTTCATGCTTCTCCGTAGAAATCAACGAATAGATCGGGCATCTCGTAGAGTCGCACGCGATGCAATTTCGCCACATGCAGCTTGTCGTTAAGGCGCTGCCAGATCGCAATCGCGACATTTTCGGTGGTAGGAACCTTGCTGGCGAACTCGGGCACTTCTTTATTGAGATGGCGGTGGTCCATGGCTTCCACCACTTCGCGGTTCAATATGTCCTTTAACTCTTTGAGATCGACGACGAATCCCGTGACGGGGTCGACGTCGCCTTTCACCGTGACTTCCAGCGTGTAGTTATGGCCGTGCCCATTGAGGTTGGCGCATTTGCCGAAGACGCGGCGGTTCTGCTCGTCAGACCAATCTGGGTTGTGGTAATAGTGCGACGCCGAAAACTCACACTTGCGCGTTAGATAGATCATGTTCTCCTGAACTATAGCGGCTGTTCGGATTTCCGGTCAGTGATAACGGTCTCGGTGACAGGAGCCGCATCACCAACCATGTCAGGGCGGCCAATGCTCGAGGTTCGCGAATCGCCCGTCGTGCCATACTGACGGCCTTTCCAGCGAACCGATCCTCTTCTATGACAGATGTACGAATTAAGCAAAAGTACCGTGAAAAGTGGAAGGCCGAGGATCGCGAGGATATTTGATAGCCAGTCAAAATGCGCCCGTCGAATTCGACGGTAGAAGAAACTCATCATGACGATGGCAAATGCCGCGTTCAACAGTACACCCATCCGGTCGCGTTCAATAAACACGGCATTCAGCATCGCCAGAACAGCTGCGACGATCAGCAGAAACTCAATCGCCCGCCTTAACGCCACACCACGCGCATTGGGAAACAACAGTGCTAGGTTTTTGGTCCATCCTTCCCACATCTGAGCGAAGTTGCGATACATGCGCGTGCTGACCGCGTCCGACAAACGGAACTGTAGCTTGAATCCCGCGCGCTTCACCCGCTTTGCCAATTCGACATCCTCAAGGATTGCTTGAGCTACTGCGGCGTGCCCGCCGATTGTGTCATACGCGTCACGTCGGATGAGCAGGTACTGTCCGTTGGCCGCCGCTGCTGGCGATTTCGGGTCACTTACGTCTCTCGGTCGATAGGTGTTTGCCAGTTCCGCGAAGATCACCGGCATGAGAGCGCGCTCGGCGAAGCTGTGCACCTCCTGCTTCGGGGAGTACGAGAGCAGTGCCGCGTCCGCCGCTTCGGCCTCCCGCAAGCCCTGGGCAATGGATTCGCGGCTGTGCTTCGTGTCGGCGTCGGTGAATAGCAGCCACTTCCCTCTTGCGACTTTGGCGCCGCTCCAGCAGGCGTTGCATTTCCCGCTCCATCCCTCCGGAAGCGGATCGGCGTTGATGACCCGGACAGGAAACCCATTGGCGATTTCGCGGGTGCGATCGCTCGAGTGATCGTCCACCAAAATGATCTCGTAGCTCAGGCCGGGTTGTCCGACGAGCGAGCGTAGGCAATCCGCCAGGTTGGCTTCTTCGTTGCGTGCCGGTACGATGACTGAGACTTCGGGTTGTTCTGGCAAAACGCTCATGGGCTGGGCGATACGAACTGTCGGGCCTCTCCGTTATTATAGAAGCGTGAAGCGCTTGCCCTTGGTCCTAGCCCTCGTCTGTTTTGTTGTGTTGTCCGCTTGTAATGGCGGCCGTCCGCCGCGCATTGGAGAAACCGCTCCCGATTTCACGCTTACGGATTCACAACGCACGGTTACGCTCAGTCAGTTGCGGGGCAAGCCAGTTGTGCTCAACTTCTGGGCAACGTGGTGTGCTCCGTGTGTTGAGGAGATGCCGTCTCTGGTCGAGTTACAAAAGAAGCTGGGTAACAAGGTAACCATACTTGCGGTCAGCGAAGACGCCGATGAGAATGCCGTCAAGCAGTTCGTCCGCGACCACAGTGTCGATCTCATGGTGGTTCGCGACGCCAGACAGTCGGCCAACGCCCTGTATGGCACGTTCAAATTTCCGGAAACGTACATCATCGACAATAACGGAGTCATTCGTCGCAAGTTCATCGGCGCGACGGACTGGACGAATCCAGAGATCGTGGACTACCTCAACAAACTATAGGGCGGACTTTCCCGTAAGACATCCCGTCCAAATTAAATTGCATCTTGGCTGGCAATCCCAAGCTATCGTCGGAAACCAGCGCGAACCTGAGGCTTCGGCTAACGTGGCAGCGACTTCCTTCCCCTGGACTCCTGGGGACTTTAGACGGGTGGATCTACCCTCTTCGCACTGACTGCTGGCAACTTTCCTGATTACCTTCGTAATAACGCGCAGTCGATTTCGCGTGACTCTGCCTGCTTCGAAGGTTTATCCATAAAACTGGCATGTTTCGCTTCGAATGGCCGGAGGGGAACTCGACACCTGGCGGATTCGTCGGAAAGGATCTGTCAGGCGGCGTCGGAGGTTCTTTTATTCTTGCGTCGGTTTTTGCAAAAAAGTTGGCAAATGCCGTCTTTTCTACACCCTAAGTTCTTTGAAATGAATATCGTGCCGCTAAGTCTAACGGGCTCAATATCTTACATACGAAACTATGCGTAAGTCATTGATTCCAAGGATCCGAGGGGGAGGGGGCACACCCCTAGCGAACCACGGAAAGGTGCTAAGCGGTTATTCCACGGTTGTCGCGCTCGGCAATAAATCGAAGTGGGCGGGAGGCGACGCGGAACCTGGCAGTGTGGCTAGATGCGCACCCAATCCCTGTCGGCATCTACAGCTTCACGTTCCGCAGACGCAGCGCGTTGGTGATCACCGAAACGCTGCTGAAACTCATCGCTGCCGCCGCGATGATGGGGCTCAGCAGCCATCCGAACTTGGGATACAGGATGCCCGCTGCGATCGGAACTCCGATCGAGTTGTAGACGAACGCAAAGAATAAGTTCTCTTTGATATTCGCCATCACAGCCTTGCTCAGGCGGCGCGCCCGCACCAGCGCCCGCAGGTCGCCCTTGAGAAGAGTAACCCCGGCACTTTCCATCGCGACATCGGTGCCAGTTCCCATGGCGACGCCTACATTGGCCTGGGCCAGCGCGGGCGCGTCATTGATCCCGTCGCCCGCCATGGCAACGGTCCTTCCCTGCTGCTGGAGTTTCTTCACTACATCGGCTTTGTGATCGGGCAGCACTCCAGCCTCGGTTTCGGTGATGCCGAGTTTGCGGGCTACGGCAGCAGCGGTGGTCTCACTGTCGCCGGTGAGCATTACCACCCGCAATCCCTCGCGCTGCAGATCGTGAATGGCCTCCATGGCTTCGGGCTTCACGGGGTCGGCGATGCCCAGCAGCCCGGCGGCGCGTCCGTCGACCGCAACGTAAACCACGGTTTCACCATCAAGGCGCATTGATTCCGCCTTGCTTTTCAATTCTTCGGAAGCAATGCCGCACTCCTCAAAAAGCTTCTCGTTGCCAACAGCAACTTCGTGGCCCCCGACGCTTCCCACCACGCCCTTACCGGTAAGCGAACGGAATCCATCGGGCGAAATGAGTCTGAGGTTGCTGGCCAGTGCGGCTTCGACGATAGCCGCTCCCAGAGGATGCTCGCTGCCTCGTTCCAGGCTCGCCGCCATCCGCACGACGTTCTCCTCGGTTTCGCCACCAAACGCAACCACGTCCATCAGTTCCGGCTTGCCCTGGGTGAGCGTGCCGGTTTTGTCCAGCGCGATGGTGTCAACCTTTTGGAAAGTCTCGAGCGCTTCGGCATTCTTGACCAGGATGCCGGCGCGCGCGCCTCGTCCGGTGCCCACCATGATCGCCATTGGTGTTGCCAGTCCCAACGCGCAGGGGCAGGCAATGATCAGAACCGCAACCGCGTTCACGATTGCATGGGCAAGGCGAGGCTCGGGACCAACCATCAACCAAACGACGAAGGTGATCACAGCGACGGCGAGAACCGTGGGTACGAAGTAGGACGCGACGCGATCGGCGAGACGTTGAATGGGAGCACGGCTGCGCTGGGCGTTGCTGACCATCTGAACGATTTGTGCCAAGACGGTCTCGCTGCCCACGCGTTCGGCACGCACCAGCAGCCATCCTGTGCCATTCACTGTAGCGCCAATCACTCGATCGCCAGCACGCTTCTCCGTCGGAATGGACTCGCCAGTGATCATGGACTCGTCAACCGAGCTGAGGCCGTCCACCACGATTCCGTCTGTCGGGATTTTCTCGCCGGGGCGAACCCGCAACTTGTCGCCGACCTTGACCTGTTCGAGTGGCACGTCGTACTCGCTGCCATCGTCACGCATGAGACGCGCCATTTTCGGCGAAAGGTCGAGCAGCGCGCGGATGGCGCTGCTGGTGCGGCTGCGTGCCTTCAGCTCCAGGACTTGTCCGAGCAGCACCAACGCAATGATGGCCGCGGCTGCCTCGAAATACACAGCGGGCAGGCCATGCATGGTGCGCAGGCTGGGGGGAAAGAGTCCCGGCGCTATGGTCGCGACCGCGCTGTAGACGTAGGCGACACCCACGCCCATCGCGATCAGAGTGAACATGTTGGGACTACGGAATTTCACCGACGCCCATCCTCGCTCGAAGAACGGGCGGCCGCACCATAGCACAACAGGAGTCGCCAGCAAGAACTCGATCCAGTTACCCAACGCCGGAGGCGCCAGAGACGAGAGTGGTCCCATGCGCAGCATGGCGAACGCCACTAGCGGGACGCTCAGGGCCACGCTCCACCAAAAGCGGCGCGTCATGTCGCGGAGTTCGGGGTTGTCTTCCTCCGCCGCAAGGACCGTTATCGGCTCAAGTCCCATGCCGCAGATCGGACACGTACCTGGCTGGTCGCGCACGATCTCGGGATGCATGGGGCAAGTCCACTGCGTCTTCGTTGCGGCGACAGGCAGCTCTGGTTCGAGCGCCATGCCGCACTTGGGACATGCGCCCGGGCCAGATTGGCGAACCTCGGGATCCATGGGACAGATATAGGTCGCCGCAGCGGCCGGAGTGGTTTTTGCAGGCGCTATGGTAACGAGTTGGGGGGCAGCATTGCCCCGAACAAGATATTTCCGCGGGTCAGCCTTGAACTTGTTGGCACAGTTTTGGCAGCAGAAGTAATACGTCACGCCCTCATGCGCAAGGGTTGCTGCAGCGCGGGATTTGGCGACATTCATGCCGCAAACCGGATCACTCACCGTCTCTGACGCTGGCTTGATTTGGATTCCGCCAATCTGTACCGGAGCGGTCATTCCGCCTGGTTGGTACGTGGGTGAAAGGAATTTCCCCGGATCGGCACTGAATTTCTCCGCGCAACCTTTGCAGCAGAAATGGTAAAGCTTGCCGGCATGCTCTATGGAAGCCGCCGCCTTGAAAGGGTCCACGGTCATTCCGCAAACTGGGTCTTTGTGAACCTTACCTCCTGGAGAGGCCGGTAAAGGCGGTTTTGCAGCGCCTCCGTCCTCAGCCCGGTTCAAATCAGTAATGTATTTCGTGGGATCTGAGACGAAGCGATGCATGCATCCCGGGGAGCAGAAACAGTAACTGATGCCCAAGTGTTGGGCGTTGCCTCGGGCTTTGGCGGGATCGACTAACATGCCACAGACGGGGTCCTTCGCCATCAACAATGGCGTGCTTTCCGTTCCTGGAGTATCGCTTGTATCGCTCATACGGTTTAGTTGCCGGCCTTGGCTAATGTCGCCCTCTCCAACTCTGTTCACTTCAGCCATGATGCTCTATAGTAAGGTCTAACTTCCAGTGAAACGCCAGCTCAAATAGGCGCATTCGAAACGCTGAGAAGCGTCTGAGCGATCGTCCTCACTTGTTCTTATCATTGCACGGGGGAAAGGATTTATCGATGACCGCCATCGAAGTGTTGTTCCGCTACGGAGCGCAGCCCAGCGAGAGCGTCATGAGCGCCTACGGACAATTGAGCGATGTTTATGGCGTCCGCCGTCTGCAGTTGGACGAGTCGGAACACACGATACGGGTAGAGTACGACGCGACCCGGCTCAACGAAGCCAAAATCGAAAAATTGCTGCGGGCTGCAGGCTTCGATGTCACGGAAAAGCTGGCCTTGGTTTAACGCTGCAGCGGAAATGGGAAAGAAGAAAGCGAGGTGCTAGTCATATGCACCTCGCTTTTATCATGATTGGAATCAGGGGAGGGCGTGAACATCGACATTTGGCGAAGACATCTAAAAAGGGGCCACCGCCGAAGAGGACTCTGGCCGAAAACCTCTCAACGATGACCCCTATGCGCCACTTCGTCTGTCTATGTAGTAGCAACCGTCGTGCCAAACGGGAGATGTTGCAGTCAAAGGATTTACTCCTCGTCTACCCCTGCCGGAATATAAAACTTTCCGGTGGTGTTGGCAACTTTTTCCTACCATCTAAGTGGCACGCATGGATCTGCACTCGCTTCCCAAGATCGAATGTCACCTGCACCGTGATTCTCGTTGAGCTATCAAGCTGTGTCGTCGCTAGATCCATCGGTCAGCTGCGGAGCCGATTGGCTCCCGAATATGAAACACTGACCCGACAGGCTTGACCGGGCAATCGCTAAATCCAAAAGCCGTGAGCTCGGTGCAAATGTCGATCGAAGCAGCGCGAGAAGGTTGCGGAAACATGAACTCAACCATACGTCGAAGAGACTTCTTATGTGGAGGTCTTGGGCTTACAGCGGCGGCCGCCCTACCAACATGGAACCTCGGCATGAAGGCCTCCGACAATGCGCCGAGTTCCCCGATTCGCCTTGGCGTGGCCAGCTATTCGTTCAGGAAGTTCGGCCGCGTCGAAGTCATCGAGTTCATGAAGCAGCTGAGTACTCCGTATCTGAATGTGAAGGAATTCCATCTGCCCATGACTACCCCGGAGCAGATCAAACAAGTGGCTGATGAATACACTGCTGCCGGCATAAAACTCACTGCAGCGGGCACTATCTATTTCACCGAAGACAACGACGACGACATGCGAAGCAAATTCGAATACTGCAAGATCGCCGGCATCGAGGTCATCATCGCTGGGCCCACCCCCAAGACACTCCCCCGCCTGGAGAGATTTGCAAAGCAATACGACACAAAGATCGCCATCCACAATCACGGCCCAGAGGACAAATATTTTCCTTCTCCACAGGATGTCTTGCAGCTTGTGAAGAACATGGATCCCCGCATAGGCCTATGTATTGATGTTGGACACGCTGCGAGGACGGGAACCGACGTACCTGACGCCATCTACCAAGCGGGACCGCGGCTGTACGACGTTCACGTAAAGGACCTGGCAAACGCCGCTAGCAAGGAGAGCCAGGTAGCCGTGGGCGACGGAATTCTGCCGATCGGGAAGATCTTTGCCGCATTGATTGCAATTCGATATCCAGGCTTCGTGGACTTGGAGTACGAGATCAATGAAACCAATCCAATGCCGGGAATGATCAAGAGTTTCGCTTACATGCGCGGAGTGTTGGCCGGAATGGGATATAAAGCCTGAGCCAACAGGCGTTCCTGCCCCTCAGCATTCCGTTCAGGTCACTGCCCTCGACAGAGGAAGATAATTCGCCATCTCGTCGCGACGCCGGCTCAGTGTCTGCTTCTCCGCTCAAACTCTATGTCGCGGGTTGCTCCCGATTGCCGCGGCGCCCGACGCCGAGCAAGATGAGACTCTGCGCCGCATAATAGGTGATCCAGATCAGCTGGTTGTGGCCCGGAAAGGGACCGCGAAACTTGCCAATCGCCAGCATCGCGTCAGAGGAAATAAACAACAGGGCACCGAAGGCTGCCAAGGGAGTCCCCACGTCCGCCAATATAGCGCTCGTGCCCATGCCGCATAAGACCAAAGAATAAACCCCTACCGGAATGAGCAAGGGCCCGAGCGAGTGGAGCAAGACTCCAAGCACGGTGCCCAGCGTGACTAGGATCGTCAGCACGCCCAACAACCGCGCCGGGCCAGGTTTCCACCAATCCGTAAGCCTGTACTTGCGGAACATCGCGATATACACCAGATGCGCGACCAGAAACGAACCCAACCCGACGATAAAGAGCGACTCGCCGTCCAGGCTTCCGAGTTGTCGAACGCCGAGAAGAAAGTCACCTAAAGATGAAACCGCCAGTGCGGTTCCAAGCAGTTTGTCTACGCGAAAGCCAATCACTGCCAGAAGCAGAACGCTCAGAACCTCGGGTGCAACCGGCCAGTCGGACGCGGTGAACGAGCGTGCCAGAAGAATAGTTAACGACGCAACAGCGGAGACAGCGAACAACGGTCGGTATGTTCTCATGCCTACCCGAGTGTAATCCCGCTAAGGCCGCATGGGTCGTCAACATTGCGATCGGGAATCGCGGAGAGGATTTGAGGACAGGCCGAGCGACGAAATCAGAACGGCGGGCCGATGCTGATTTGCGTGCATCGAGAGCTCGCGGCACCCTCTGTAGCAAGTTGTATCAGCGGCGTTGATTAATCAGCAGGTCCCCCGCCAGTCGCGGTTTTTCTGCTTCCCCACGGGCGGCTCCCGCCAATCTCACTCCCGCCCACCTCCAACTTGGCGATGCATATTGCGTACTCTTCAGGCCCTGTCGGCAGGTTCCCGCTGTAGCGCTGCTTCTCGGAGAAGGGATAGCCCTTCGCCAGCCAATCCAGCAACGGCTTGCTGATTCTGGCGGCATGCCACCATGCCGTGGAATACATTGAGCAATTATCGAACTGGATCACCTGGCTCATGTCGCAACCGTCCAGATTTACATAGTTCCAATTTGTCGCCGCGATATTGGCGGTCCCGAGATCCAAGCCAGAAAGATCCATGTTGCGCAAATTCAATTGCGACAGGTCAACCTGCACGCCCTCGGGCGGGCGAGTGCGCAGCAACTCGGCAAGCTTGTTCGACAAAAACAACTGTTCCTGGTCGTACAAGTCAAATAGCTTGCGATCTTTATCACTTAGCTTCGTGAGATCGTTGGAAAAGGTACTCTCATCCCAGATCGGAGTCGCAATTGTAAAGAACGCAGTATCCACCGCTGTGTACAACCTCCTCATCTGCGGAAACAGATCATAGGTCAGCGGATTCATCACCTCCATATAGAGTGATTGGAAGTCTTCCATCGTCTCCCGGCGCAACAGCAACGTTAGCGTTTTATCCAGAATCTGCGAACGGTACGGCCCGTCCATAAACGTGTTGATCAGGGTGCCTGCGGTTGATACTTTCTCGGAAGACTGTATTTCCTTGAGCGCATCCGTGTACCGCTGCTGCTCCTTCCTTGCGGCCTCCGCCGCTCGCTCTTCGGTCTCCGTCATACGTTGATATTCCTTCTCCTTGGCCTCTGCGGCCCGTTCCTCCCGCTTCTCCCTCCGTTCGATGCTGGCCTG
>DATBZX010000009.1:0-2046 GCA_036512955.1 Terriglobales bacterium | reverse complement strand
GTACCCGGATGCTGCGGTCCGAGGTTCAAAAAGATGAAGTCGCTTCCGTCACGGCTGCGCTGCATGCCCCACTCTTCGGGGCGGAACCGCAGCAACTCCTGTTCCTTGTCCTCCTTCTCTTCGGAAAGGTGAAAGGGCCCCATCTCAGTGGCGCGCGCGGGATGGTCTTTTCGCAACGGATGCCCTATCCAGCTTCTCGGCATCAGTATGCGTTGCAGGTGGGGGTGCCCGGCAAAAGATACTCCGAACATATCCCATACTTCGCGTTCGTACCAATTCGCCGCCGGCCAAAGGCCCGTGATGCTGTCGAGCGACAGGGCGCCAGTGTCAAGAGCAATTTTCATCCGGATGTATTCATTGCGCTCGAAGGAGAACAAGTGATAGATGACCGTGAACGCGGCGGGCGGCAAACCCTGCCGGTTCACCCGCACCCTGTCGTCGATCGCGGTCAGGTCGTAGAGCATTGCGTACGGTCGATCGATCTTACCCTTGAGATATCCCAGGACTTCTCGCACACGCTCGCGAGGAGCCCAAAACGTCGGTATCCCGTCGCAGGTAAGCTGTGGAGCCACATCGCTGCCATACTGCTCCTGCAACGACTCGATCGGATTGGTGGTTGCCGTGATGCTCACACCCGATCCTGAGTGCGCAGATCCGTGGCTTGCTGCCGGAGAGTGCGCTTGAGATCCCGCATGGAAGGCATGGCCGGGCGTTCGACACCCTGCGGGCCAATCACCCAACTCAACGGCCGCCGCTCGGTGCCAACAGCCGTCTGCAAGAGAGTCAGGCCTTCCAGAAACGCATCCGGCCGCGGCGGGCAACCCGGCACGTATACATCCACGGGCAGAAATTTGTCCACGCCCTGCACCACGCTGTAGATGTCGTACATTCCCCCGGAATTCGCGCAGGAGCCCATCGAGATCACCCAGCGAGGCTCCATCATCTGCTCGTAGAGGCGCTGAATAACGGGCGCCATCTTGATGAACACGGTGCCGGCAATCACCATGAGATCGGCTTCACGCGGCGTACCGCGAATTACTTCAGCCCCGAAGCGCGCCACGTCATACTTGCTGGTGATGCTGGTAGCCATCTCGACATAGCAGCAGGAAAGACCGAAATTGAAGGGCCAAATCGAATTCTTGCGTCCCCAGGAGACAAGATCTTGTACGCGCGATAGGACTACGTTGCGGCGGACCGCATCGTCGAACGTACTCTGTTCCTTCTTCGACTCTTCCAGAACTGTGCCTGGTCTGGTAATGGACCACCGCATTCGCTCACTCCTTCTGTTTGGAACTGCTGCTCCAATCGAGTGCGCCGACACGCCAGAGATACAGCAAGGCTGCGGCGAGGACTCCGACAAATATCACCGCTTCCCAGAACGCGGGCCAGCCCAAAGACCGTGCCGTGACGGCCCAGGCAAATAGGAATACCGCTTCCAGGTCAAAGATCACGAAGAACATCGCCACCAGGTAGAATTTCGCCGAAAGGCGTACTCGAGCCGAGCCCTCCGACAGGATGCCGCCCTCGTAGGGCTCGCCCGTCGAACGTTGGTGGTGCCGCTGTCCCAGCAGGTACGAGACCACGAGCATGCCGGCGACCAGAAGCAACACCAGCGCGAAATAGACGCCCAGAGGCCACATGTACGGTTAGTGCTCCTCCCCCTCCGGCCACGCGATGGTCAGCAGAAATGCGCTGTCCTCAAGGGCCACGACATCGTGAGGCATGGCGCGATCCAACACCAGAACTCGTCCGGCCGGCAAGTCGAACTCCTTTCCGCCGGCATGCATGTGCAAATGGCCTTGCACCGTTTGTACCGAGATACGGCCGGCAGCGTGGTGCTCGTGAATCGTAGTGTTCGCCTGGAGCGCTGTCAGCACGACGCGGAAGTCCGGGTACTTGACGATCGTTTTAGAATTTCGTCCGCTTTGCCAGTAGGGTTCCTGACGAAGGGATGCGATCTGCTCGGCGAGGTCAAACGTGAGAGAGGGTCCCTCTGTCGGTTCAGGCGCGCGTGCCGCGCCACGAGACGGTTCGGTTTCAGACATG
>DATBZX010000008.1:0-6269 GCA_036512955.1 Terriglobales bacterium | reverse complement strand
CCAGAGGTAATCGGCGAACTGCATCTCGACAATCGGTTTGTAGCCGCCGATCGCCATCCCCGCGGCTACGCCCGCAATACTGGCTTCCGCCAGCGGCGAGTTGAAGACGCGGCCGGGAAAGGCGGTGCTCAACCCGCGGGTCACGCCGAAGACGCCACCTTTCGGGTCGGCCACATCTTCGCCCCACATCACGATCTTGGGGCTGCGCTCCATTTCCTCCCGCAGGCCGTGGTTGATGGCGTCGATCATGGTAACTTCCTGGCCGGACAGGTAGCGCGGCGGCTGCGCCTCTCCCAGCAACGCGGCGTCATTGGAAAAGATGTGAGCCATGACGGTGGATTCATCGGGCTGCGGATAGCGATCCGCCTCATCCGCGGCACGATCTACCTCGGCCTTAAGTTCCGCGCGCAGCGAGGCCACTGCTTCATCTGTTACGACACCGTTCCGCAACAGGTACCGTTCGGTCTGGAGGATCGGATCGCGATCGGTGATCGCCTGCAACTCGGTTTCGCCACGATACTTACGCTGGTCATCCGATGAGGAGTGGGGATCAAGCCGAACAACCATCGCTTCCACCAGTGCGGGGCCTGCCCCGTGCCGCATCGCCTCAATCACCGGCGGCAGCTCTTCATAGAGGTGCTCGAACCAGGTGCCATCCAGGCGCAGCGCAGGCATGCCAAAACCCTGAGCGATTCGGTGCACCTCGGAACCCGTCTGGCTCGTCTGGGGCACGCTAATCGCGTAATCGTTATTCTGCACCGTAAACAGCACCGGCAGTTTCTCACGTGAAGCCCAATTCAACGCTTCGAAGAACTCACCTTCACTAGTGGCGCCCTCCCCGGAAGAGACGTATACCACCTCGTCGCCGCCGTCCGCTTTGACTGCACGGGCCATTCCCACGGCGTTTAGATACTGCGTGCCGGTTACCGCCGTTGGAGCCACCAGCCGCAGTTTGCGGGAAGACCACTGCTCTGGCATGTTGCGGCCGTTGGAGTTCGGATCGCCCTCGCGCCCCAACATGCCGAGGAAGATGTCCTTGATAGGCATGCCCAGTCCCACCGCGACGGCTTTCGATCGGTAGTAGGTGAAGAACCAGTCGTGACAAGGCTTCAGCAACATCGTCATGCCGATCTGGAGTTTCTCATGGCCGCGCGTGGACGCCTGGAAACCGCACTTGCCCTGGCGCACAAATGCCTTCATCCGCTCTTCGATGTAGAAGACCGTCAGCATCTTGCGGTAGAGTTCCAATGTCACCGGATGCGGAACGATCACGTTATCAGTGAGTTGCAGCCTCTGAGTGGATGTTTCCATTTGTATCTCAGCCTCTTTAATTCGATCATAGAGCACTCCGAGAGGATTGCCAGTGACAGGAGTCACACCACCATAGGATGCGCCGGAAGTGCCGCTGCAGTCACAAGTGCACGGACGACAGAGCGCCGGGGGCAGAAGATGCTCTATTCCTGCTATGCCTGAACCCACGGGATTCAGGTGAACGCAATCACGTGAGCGAGAGGGATGGGTTCCACGAACTGACGAGGATCCACAAAAGCCATCCCAGCAGCAGCATCTCAGCGATGTCCAAAACAGCGACTGCCCAAATTGCCCCGATCTTGCCATCGCCTGAGGCAACGTCACCGCTAGCGCCCCACTGGTCGAAGCGGCCTGACACTTCACCGAAGGCCAGACCTCCCCAGTGACAGACGGCTGCGAAAACCAGAAGTGCCCGAAGCATAGTGTTTGCAGTGAAGTACAGGTAAGGAAGGACCAGAAGGTAGTAGAATGCTTCAACCCTGATCGCCCGCCGCAATCTGCGTGCTTCAGCCACTGGCTTGGATCCGAAGCGGAGAAGTGTGGCCATGGCCAGCGCGGTCCGCCACTCGGCCACATGAATCATCAACATGAACACAGTTACGAGGAACACCGCAGCCAGGTATCCGGTCATTTCCAGCGAAGCGCCCACTCAGGTTCCAATTCCACTCTTGATGATGGCTTCGACGTACGCCTCGCGAGATGCCCCTTCGCTGAGATCAATGGCCACGACTGGCCAGCACCGTCTCCTGCGGCGGCATCGGTAAAGGTGTCATCCGCGAAACCTTGATTCGGAATTCGTCAGGGCCCGGCGCCTCGTATTCCCAAGCCAGTTCGCCAGGGCATAGTTGTTTCATCTGGGCATGTAGAGGTTGCGGATCGCGATTATTGACCAGAAGGAAGGACCCGCCGATACCCAGCTTGTCGAAGGCATAAGATACGGTGCCGTGGCGGCGTTCACGAGAGGTCTGTCGCAAATCCAGTATCCGGTCACTGAGAGCCAGAGCGTTCCAAGCAGAGCTGTCGCTCTGCTTGATCATGGTCGCCAGCAGGCGCGAATCCTCCATCTGGATCCGGCGGGAGATCTCGCCGTCGGTGGAATCGTGGATTGTGTTGATGTCACGTTGCGTCATTTTCATACAATGACGTCGACCGGCTGCGGTGGATAGGACTTAAGTCACACCTCTGCGAACCAACCAATCGTGGGCTCTTGTGACAAAAGTCATAGCATCGGCCACCCGGATGGAGCCACTCTGAAACCAGAGCCGACGAACGGCCCAGTCCGAAGATTGTCGATTCCGCACAGAGAGGGAGAATCATGGCTTATGTGATCGCCGAGCCCTGTATCGGCGTAAAAGACACTGCATGCGTGGATGCCTGCCCGGTGGATTGCATTCATCCAAAGAAGGACGAGAGCGATTTTGAAGGTGCGCCACAACTATACATCGATCCCCAGGAGTGCATCGATTGTGGCGCCTGCGTGCCGGTCTGTCCGGTATCCGCGATCTTTGCACTCGACGACCTGCCAGCCCAATGGAGCCGCTTCGAGCAAATCAACCAAGAGCACTATCGGAAAGCTCCCGCGCATTGACGCATGACAAAATGACGGTTCTCGACACTGAGGCGGGAAGGCCAGGATGCTGGAACCGAACTTGTTCGCATTCATGGAGAGGACGGCGGACGCCGCATTCGCGGTAACCAGGGAGGGTGAGATCTGCTCGTGGGACCACGCTGCAGAACGGCTCTTTGGATATTCGTCCGCGGATGTGCTGAACCGGATCTGCCATGAAGTTCTAGACGGCCACGGCGGTATCGGAACGCAGGTTTGTACCGGGGCTGCAGTGTTCAGCAATGCGCTGCGCAGAACCTGGAAACTCCCGATTTTGACCTCGAGGTCAAGACACGCTCCGGCGAAAGGCTCTGGGTGAACGTTTCCACCCTGGCATTTGAAGAACCCCGCCGCAACCGCCGCCTGGTTGTGCATCTGACTCGAGATATTTCCCGTCGTAAGAAGAGCGAAGAGTTGCTTGCCAGGATGCTGGAGATCTCCAAAGAAATGGTCGCCGCCTCCAGCCAAACGCAACACTCGGGCGGCGCCCGTCTCGCCGTTTTCCGAACAAGAGCAGCGAATCCTTCGCTTATTCGCGCAGGCCAAAAACTCTTCCGAGATCGCTCGCGAACTGGGTATCACTCTGCCCACGCCGCGGAATCAGCGGCACAGCATCAACGAGAAACTCCGCACTCACAACCGCCTGGAGGCCGTGATGCATGCCATGCAGAACGCCCTCATATAGAAGCCTCCGTGCCGCCTGCGGCCATAACGAATGTTCCTAGGTACGTGACAAACGGATCATTGTGATCTTCCCTCAAAGGGCCGAGAGTAGGGAAGAGGAGGCAGAATGTTGATCGCGACGACGCCGCAAGGCCGAAAACAATGGATTGTGGAACGCTTGGGTAAGGGCGCGGACTCTCCTTCCAGCCTCATGGCGGTACTAGCCGCGCCGGAAGACCGGACCGCATTACTGCGAATCATCGGCCCGTGCAAATGGGAACTGCAATGGATAGGGACGTGCGAGGAAGCAATTGAGGTATTCCACCGGACAAGCCCTGCGATCGTGATCTGCGACAGCCGGTTGGCGGACGGCGATTGGCGTCAACTCTGGGATATCCTGGCCCGTGGGCCCAAGCCGCCTATGTTCATTGTGACTTCCAGGTTGGCGGACGATGCGTTGTGGGCCGAGGTGCTCAACGTCGGCGGTTACGATTTGTTGCTGAAACCATTCCGCGCGGAAGAAGTAATTCGCGTGGTTCATGCTGCTGCAACGCAGTGGCAACCGGACTGCAACGCCGTGAGTGCTGCAGGGAGTGTGCGATGATGAGAATCCTCAACGTAGTAAAACCCCGTTGAGCCGCACTCACGGCCCGGAACCGATTCGCCGAAAGACAGCTTCCACGACGCGGTCGCACCGTGACAGGTGAAACGGAAAGGCCTGAGCTGCCGTCACGCCGGCACGCCGGTGGAGGTCCTTCCGCAGCAAAGACCTGGCCCGATGAAGTCTGGTTTTGACAGCTTCCAGACTGATGTCCAGGCACGCTGCGGTCTCAGCCACGTTAAGGCCTTCGACGGCGCGCAGCACAAAAACTGATCGATAGGTGGGGCGGGCATCCCAACCTGAGCGGCCAGCACCGGACCGAGGAATACCGCGGCGGATTGGCCGATGTTTCCCAAGCCATAGACTCCCAGCGCACTGCCCTGCCGGTCAGGGGGCGTCCATCGGGAGACGTAGCCTACCCCGATAGCGAAGGAGGAGCCAGCCAGCCCCAGCAGGAACGCGACCGTGAGCAGGCTCAGATAGGTGGGCTGCTGCGGCACCAACCAGACGGGCACCGCCACCGCAACCATCAGGATCGAAAAGACGGCGCGACCGCCAAAACGGTCGGTGAGAATGCCCATCGGGATTCTGGCCAGTGATCCCAGGAGCACAGGAACGGCAACCAGCAATGCGGTCTCCGAAGCCGTTAGGTGGAGGATCTCGCGGAAACGGGGCGCGAAGGCGCTGATCAGCCCCCATGCCGCAAAGCAGACCGTAAATGAGATGGTGCCGACTGCTACGTGGCGGCGATTAAGCATAGCCCTCCTCCTCGTAAGTCTAAACCCTGCTGGATTCGATCCGGGTGACTGAGGTCACGATCACGACGTTCGTCACCGGATTGCGCCAAGATTGAGAGACGAAGACGGCAGGACGGCGACAGTCTCTAAAGTTCCCGAAAACGACCTGGGGAATACTAGTGGCCCCTTTGGTCACCGGGCGCGGCGGCAGGCTCTCTGGCCGGAGGAACCGCAGTGCCTGTTGCGTCTCGGACGGCCGGAGAACGCAACCGGGGACAGGCCGAGTTTACTTGCCTTTTGCGGCCTTTTGGAGAGCCGAACCCTTGTGCATCGCTAAATGGTCCGTCTTGTCGCTCTTAATCAAATACTGCGGCTCTTCGCTCGAAGCATGAACCGTGTAGCCCTTGAACGTGATCTCGGAGGTATGCTTCTTCTTGATCGTCCCCCGGACTCGCCCTGCTTCCGAGTTCCATTCAACGTGATCTCCTACATTGAAGTCGTCTGCCATCGGTATGATCTCCTCTTGCTCTACTCTTTGCGTTCAGCAGGATAAGTGACCTGCGTCCCATCAATTTTCCCCCAAGGCGTCAGCGTATGAGTTTGTGAACGAGTCGCGCTGGTGATTTCGCGTACTTCAATCCCCCGTGCCAGCAGCGCATCGGCTATCAAGGAGCGGTGACAGCGCCAGGGAACGGCTTCGGCGCACACGATAGCAGTCCGTTCTGACTCGGCAAGCGCGACCAAATTATCCAGGTTCTTGCGGAACTCAGGTGTCTGCATGTAATCGGCGAAGCCACGGAAGCTGGCGTTATGCCAGCCGGTGTTGAGGGAATCCCGATGCGCGCGCCGAAAGCCGCCCAGTCCGGGCATGTACCGGTAATGAAGGCGAGCCGAATGGAGAGCGGTCGACAATTCGCTTCGGTTGAACTGCGGATTATGTCGCGAACGTGGGACGGTGCGCACATCGACCAGCCGCCGTACCTGGTGTGCTTTCAGGATGTGGATGAACTCCTTTGCCGAGCGCGTGGAATGCCCAATGGTCATGACGATCAACGGTGTTGGTGATGCGCACTCTTTCATGCCAGACACCCATCCTGAGTCGTGACGAATAACAGCCCGTCAACATCGGCCCGCCGGTTCATTTCAGAGTATTCCGTTCTCTGGCACTTTCGCTTGTTGGCGCAGGTCCCGCACGTAAACGTATGCGTCACTCATTGTTTCATCACTCTTCTCGATCGTCGCATATCGGCGGGAGCCGAAGTTACGTATTACGATAGATGTTTGCCACAGAAAATCGCAGCTCTTTCAGAGATTGCACTATTTGCAGCTCTCAGCGAAAGTGAAATTCAGG
>DATBZX010000007.1:0-9617 GCA_036512955.1 Terriglobales bacterium | reverse complement strand
CGGGCCAACATCAAGGCTGCTTTCTTTCCTGAAAAATTGCCGCCGCTGCAGTTAAGCTCCAAACCCATCAAGGTACGCAGCATCTGGGGTTCTTACGACTACAAACAGGAAGGTGCGGGGGTCTCGCTGGCTGTTCACGTCCTCATGATTGCCGGCTTGATTGGGTTATCCATCATGAGCAGCCGCGCGGTCAAGCTGAATAATCAGCCACAGAACGTGATCTCGCTCACCGATGCCGACGTGCCGCCGGATCTTCCGATGACCAGCAAGAAGGGCAGCGCGATGGGCGGAGGTGGCGGAGGCGGCGATCGCGACAAGCTGGCGGCCACCAAAGGGAAGCTGCCGAAGCTCTCCATGCAGCAACTCGCACCTCCGGCGGTCGTCATCCGTAACGACAATCCCAAGTTGGCGGTCGAGCCTACAGTGGTTGTACCTCCGGAAATCAAGCTGGCCAGCAACATGCCAAACCTCGGGGATCCCATGTCAAGAATTCCTGATGGGCCGCCTTCCAACGGCACGGGAAGCGGCGGTGGCATCGGTTCCGGCAGTGGTGGTGGAGTCGGCTCGGGCTCAGGTCCCGGAGTAGGTCCCGGCCACGGAGGCGGTATTGGCGGCGGAGCGTTCCGCGTTGGCAACGGTGTGTCGGCGCCGCGAGCACTGGAGACCCCAGATCCCGAATATTCGGAGGAAGCCCGCAAGGCTAAGTACCAGGGAACGGTGGTGCTGTGGCTGGTTGTGGGGCCCGATGGCAAGCCGCGCGATATCAGGGTCAGCCGACCGCTAGGCATGGGACTCGATCAGAAGGCGATTGAAGCGGTGAACCGCTGGCGTTTTGAACCCGCGATGAAGGACGGTAGGCCGGTCGCCGTACAGATCAACGTAGAGGTTAACTTCCGTTTGTATTAGATTGATTGTAATAGGTTTACATATTTCTGCAACGTGATAAGGAGAGGCTGACAACCTCTCCTTATTCGTTGCCTTCGAGGAATTTGGGCTCATTGGTGAGCGATTGCGTGAAACCGGGATGACGAACTCTCCTCCAGACCGCGCGCTCTCAGCGCCATAAAGCCCGTCATCGAAAGAGAGTCGCAGCAAAGATCGTGTTGGTCTTGGCGCTCATTATTGGCGGGCTAGCCGTTTGTCATTTTGCTTACAACGCCTACGTAAGAGCCGATTGCTACACAGCTGAAGATACGGATCTCTGGGGAAACACAACACCGGCGATGCCAAAGTCAGAGGACTGTGAGGCTGAAGTCACTCGCCGGGACGAACTCTTGCGACTGGATGCCGCCACTGCCTTAGTGGCCGTCGCATCTCTGATGGGGTCGATCGTAATCTCCCGAAGAATGAAGCGACACCGACGGTAACTACGATCTTCGCCGACTGCAAGCCTGGTCGCTACTTAGCTGGCGCCCACCTGCGTTTCGCGAATGCATTCTTCGGCGCGTAGCAGCACAGCTTCGATGTTCGGGCAGATGTTCTCGGCGCCCACATGCTTATCGAATCCCGCCTGGTGCATGAGATGAAGTGGTTGCGGTAGAGCGCCACAAAACAGCAAGGAACGTCCCGAGTCGTGCAGTTTGGTGGCCAACTCCTCCAACACGCGCAAACCTGTGGCGTCGATTGCGGTCATGTTGCGTAAACGGATGATCACTACCTGGGGAAGGCTGTCGAGTTGCTCGCTCACCATGTCGAGTTTGTCGGTAGCCCCAAACAGAAATGGCCCATGGATGCGGAAGACCCGCGCATAGTCGGGGATGTCCTTGTCCTGCAGGATGTGGGCGCGTCCGGCTTGAACGTAATCGTCGGTGACCTCCGAGACGGTGGTAGTGGCCGTCACCTTGCGGATAAACAGTAGCGCGGCCAGGATCATGCCGAATTCAACCGCGACTGTGAGGTCGGCGAAAACGGTGAGCGCGAAGGTCGCCAGCCAGACCGAAATGTCTGACTTCGAGAGCCGGAGGATCTTGCCGGTCTCGGCCCACTCGCCCATGTTGTACGAAACCACCATCAGGATTCCAGCCAGTACACCGAGTGGGACGTGCGAAGCCAGCGGCGCGGCAAATAGCAGAATCGCAAGCAGTGTAACGGAGTGGATCATCCCTGCAACCGGGGTACGGGCGCCCGAGCGGATGTTGGTAGCGGTGCGGGCGATCGCACCTGTCGCCGGGAGCCCGCCAAACATGGGTGATGCGAGGTTGGCGATCCCCTGGGCGATCAACTCCACATTCGGATTGTGCTTGTCGCCACACATGCGGTCGGCCACCACCGCGGACATCAGGGACTCGATCGCGCCCAGCATGGCGACGGTGATGGCCGGAGAAATCAAGCCGTGAACCATGTTCCAGTGAAATTGCGGGATGTGCAGATGAGGCGGCCCGGATGGAATGCCACCGAACCGCGTGCCAATGGTTTCCACGGGCAGCTTGAGCAGCACTACGGCTATTGTGCCCAGCACGAGCGCCACGATGTATCCCGGGAGCCGCTTGATCAGCTTCGTGGTGAGCAGAATGACTGCTATCGACATCACGCCCAACGCTGTGGCTTCCCACGAGATGGTGTAGAAGTTGTCAGCGAGCGTGTGCATGCGCCCGATGAAGTCTCCGGGCACATGATCGATACGCAGGCCGAAGAAATCCTTGATCTGGGTGCTGGCGATAAGGACCGCGATACCGTTGGTAAAACCGAGCACCACTGGGCGGGGAATGAACTTCACTGCGGCGCCGAGTCCCGTCGCACCCATGATGAAGAGCAGGACCCCGGCCATCATGGTGCACATGAACAGGCCGTCAACGCCATGTTTGGCGATAATGCCCGCGATCACCACGACAAACGCGCCGGTAGGACCGCCGATCTGCACCCGCGAACCGCCCAACGCAGAGATCAGAAAGCCGGTTACGACCGCGCAATAAATTCCGGATTGCGGGGAGAGTCCTGAGGCAATCGCGAAGGCCATCGCCAGAGGGAGGGCGACAAATCCGACGGTCACACCCGCGCCGAGGTCCGCGAAGAAATCCTGGAGTGTGTAATTCCTTAAGCAGAGGACGGACTTGGGTAACCACTGTCCCATCGCGAAAGCGGGCAAACGGGTGGACACGATGTTTCAATTCTAGTGGATGAAGCAGCGACGGTGCTGTGATTTACTGCCAGGAAACTTCATCGGCCGGTTCGCGTCCGTTGTAGGAAATGGCGATCCGATTTGAAATTCACAGCGTCTTGAGAAACACCTTCGCTTGATGGAGATGAGGGAAGAGTTTCTCCTCAGCCTGGAACTCCTTGCCATGAACGCAGCGCCGGCTGCCGTGCATTTTTACCGGATGCTTGAGGTGCAGCATTTCGTGGTAGAGGATGTACTCGATGGCATAGCGAGGCACCTGGGGATGGTCGAATATCCGGCTCACCACGATCGCATTGTGCGCGGGGTCGTAATGCGCCAGGCTGCGGCGCGAGCGCACGTGGCTCCACGTCATGCGCGGCCGGGCCAATAAACCGTGGAAGAAGCGATGGTTCAGTTCGTCGAACATTTCTTCCAGGTGATAGACGATGCCTTGGGCCGACCCGATGCGTTTACGCCCACGTACTTGCCGCAGGAGATGCGACTTGGCGCGCATGTCATGACTCGACACGTAGCGCCGGAAGCGGGTTGTGTGTATTGGTTCGATCGGTTTGCGGTAGATCTTAGCGAGAAGGATATGGGCGATGGACTCGATTACGTTTTCGGGAGCGCCCTCCAGCAGGTCGGAGAGACGCACCTGCAGCCTGCCCTCCCGGATCTTAATGTTGCTGCTCAGGCTGGCGAAGGGATAGAACTCAATGCGAAATTCCGGCAAAGGCACGCCCGGCCGGAGATCCCGATGACTGCGCTGAAAAAGTTCCTGAATATCTGCCCGCAAGATTTTCCTAAACTATCACGGCCAACCAACGCGCGGCACTAGTCCTTGCGCTCGGAGTATACCTTGTTGAGCTTCTTTTCCGCCGCGAGCTGGTTCTGCTCCTGCAGGGCTTCACGCGCAGTTTTGGCGCTATCGGCAACCGTATCGATCGCGTTGGCCAGCACGAAGGAATACTGCTGCAACTCGTCGGCCGGCGATTGCTCTTTCAACTGGCGAAGGTTCAGTTGCCACTCGCTATCGGCTTCGATGAGAAGTTTGAGCCCTTTGCGCATGTCGGAGTGGTGGGAACCATACATATCGATGTTATCGTCGGTTTCGTCGAGGATAGCGATGAAGACCTGCAGGTAATCGTGAATTTGCTTGGGCCGCGTCTCACTGGGGGGATCGCCGCGGAGGATCCCGATCATGGCAATACGTTCCTTGGCGAAACGGATCATCAGGGCCAGCCGCTTGTCGGGGAAGTCGGCTGCCTCGCGCATCTGGTCGACCTCCGCGTCCGTTAGTGGGTCGCGGGTACGGGTTTGTGCCAGCACTGTCGAGGAGATAAGACTCAACATCATCAACAGACCGAAAAGCCATAAGATTCGCTTCATCAGGATTTGTCCTTCGGCTCGGCTTTCTCTCCCCACATTCTCGCCAGCAAGTCCGCGCGTACCTGCTCTAACTCCTCCACCGCTTTTTCGACCGGAGGCCGATCATCAATATTGAGGGAACGACCGATGTCGCGCATGCGGTGTTCCAGTTTGCGAAGCTCAATTTCGGTCTGCTTCAGTCGCTTGCCGGAAGCGCTGGCGGCGTCGGCGGCCCTGTGGGAGTAGGCCAGTACTTCCTGGATTTCTGCCTCGGCTTTGTCCACATCTCCCTGGGTGTAGAGAGTGTTGGCATCTTCTAGCTGCCGATGAGCGTATTCCAGAGAAAGGTTGGCGCGTTCGCCACCTTGGGCTGCATCTGCCCGCGCTTTAAGGTCAGCCGTAGATTGGTCGCTAGCCTGCCCAAGCACGGTAAGCAGGAACAGAAGCACCACGACTGGCCTTACGATTCGCATGCTATTTCTTCTCGGCGTACTTGCTGGCGTTTCGCGGATCGATTGCAATGAGACGGTGCCGGGCCTGCCACTCCTGGTTGGGCATCTTGCCGCCATCGGTGGCCAGGAACTGCTGATAATTCTCCACTGCCTTCGCCGTCGCTTTCAAGTTGTCGTACGAGGTTGCACGCAAAAAGTAAGTCGCGGGGCTCTCCGGAAGATACTTTCCGCGCTGCTCTAGGGCGCGGATCGCCAGATCGAAGTTCTTATTCTCGGCGGCGACGAAAGCAAGATTGCCGTAGATCTCTGACATGTCCGGCCTGAGTTTGGCCGCCGTGAGCAATTCGGCTTGCGACTCAGCGTATTGCTTCTCATGCATCAACACCGATCCTAGTGCGTAGTGCGCCTCGGCATCTTCGGGCATGTCTTGGACAGCGATGCGAAACTGTTGTTCTGCCTCGGAATACTTGCCGGCGCGCACATAAACGGTTCCCAGTTCCAAGGCCGCGCGAGGACCGCCCTCAGCGCTGGACGGTTGCGAAGTCAGCAAGGCTGCAGCTTCCTCGTTCTTGCCTTCAGCGGCGAGCACTCGCCCTAGTTGCACTTTGGCATTACTGTTTCTGGGATCGATTGCGAGCAGTTTCCGCAATTGAATTTCGGCATCCGCGAATTTCTTCTGCTTCGAATATACGTTGGCCAGCCCCGTGATTGGCTCAGAGGACTTAGGATCGAGTTTCGCCGCGGCGCGATATTCATCAGCGGCCTCCTGTAGCTTGTCTTGTTTCTCCAGCAGCGACCCGGCGGAGAGATGCGGTTCGGGATCGTCAGGCGTGAGCTTTACCGCCTGCGCAAAGGCGGCAAGAGCTTGTTCGGGATCGTGCGCTTCCTCGACCAGCCCTAGTGACAACCATGCATGGGACAGACCTTCGTTCGTATTCGCGGTTGGTTTCAGTTGCGTCGCAGCCTGCAGGTATTTCATGGCCTCGCCCGCTTCTCCCTGGCGCGCCAGCAGGATGCCCAAGTTTAAATTCGACTCGAACACATCGGGTTTGGCTTCGACAGCTTTACGGTACGCGACGATTGCTTCCGGAACGTGCTTGGTCGCGGTGTAAATGTACCCCAGGTTAAACCACGCGCGGTAGGCATTGGGATTGGATTTGAGCGCTTGCAGCAGCAGAGTCTCGGCGGTGATGTAATCCTGCTTTTCCATCGCCGTTTCCGCTTGAACGATCTCCGGCGACGTGGAGTCGTCGGTCGGATCCTCGACACGGTGATGCCGGACGGTGGGCGTGCTCTGCTGATCGGCAAACGACGGCGCTGCCGCGGCTGCAAGTGCCACGACCAGGAGGATTACGCCGGCTCGACGGTTAATGGCCATGCGAAGGTGCGGTCCCGTTGCTCGGTAAGATGCGCGAAAGCCATTGGCCGGTGTAAGAATCGGGTGCCGCGACGATATCTTCAGGGGTACCCACCGCAACTACTCTTCCGCCACGCCAACCGCCTTCGGGGCCCAGGTCAATTACCCAGTCTGCCGTCTTGATCACATCAAGGTTGTGCTCGATCACCACGATACTGCCGCCTGCCTCAATCAGACGACGGAACGCGGCCAGCAGTTTGCTGACATCGTCAAAGTGGAGCCCCGTCGTCGGCTCGTCGAAAATGTAAAGCATCCGGGGATGGCGGCGGTTGCGTTCGAGCTGGGTGCGACCGAAGTCGCGTTGTTTGGGCTGCAGATGTGCCGCCAACTTCATGCGTTGCGCTTCTCCACCGGAGAGCGTAGTGGACGACTGGCCCAGGCGCAAATAACCGAGCCCGACTTCATCGAGCACGCGGAGCTTTTCCACGATCTTGGGCACACCGGAAAAGAAGTGCAGCGCACTCTTCACGGTAAGGTCGAGTACCTCGTGGATGTTCTTCCCGTGATAGCGAATTTCGAGGACCTCTGGCTTGTAGCGCATGCCCTTACATTCCTCGCAGATCAGTTCGACATCAGCGAGAAACTGCATCTCGACCGTGACAGTCCCGTCCCCCTGGCAGACATCGCAGCGTCCGCCGGGAATGTTGAAGGAGAAGTGCCCAGCCGCGTAGCCGCGTTTCTTGCTCTCGGGCAGGGCGGCGAACAGTTCACGGATGGCGTCGAAAGCCTTGATATACGTAATGGGGTTCGAGCGTGGCGTACGACCGATTGGGGACTGATCAACCAGCACGACCTCATCGATCCAATCGGCGCCTTCGACCGCATCGACCTCGGCACGAGCGCCACCGGTGACCTGTCCTTTTTCTACCGCCAACGCGTTGTAGAGCACATCGTGGACGAGCGTGGACTTTCCCGAGCCTGACACGCCGCTGATAGCAACCAGCATGCCAAGAGGAATCGTCACGTCAACCTTCTTCAGGTTGTGAGCGCGTGCTCCCACCAACTTGATTGATCTCCCGGTTCCGCTGCGGCGAGTAGCGGGCATCTGGATGCGCAACTCCTGATTGAGATAACGGCCGGTGAGCGAAGCTGGATTGTTCACGATTTCGGCATAAGAACCGGTTGCGATGACGCGCCCTCCATTTTCGCCGGCGCCAGGACCCAGATCGATGATACGGTCGGCGTGGCGCATAATCTCGGCGTCGTGTTCGACCACCAGCACGGTGTTTCCCAGATCGCGCAGACTGTGCAGGATCTTGATCAGGCGGGCGGTATCGCGGCTATGAAGTCCGATCGAGGGTTCATCCAGGACGTAGAGAGTGCCAACCAGCCGCGATCCCAGCGAAGTAGCGAGCTGAATACGCTGCGCCTCGCCGCCCGACAATGTCGAGGCTAGGCGGTCGAGCGTTAGATATTCCAAGCCCACGTCGTTCAGAAAACGCAGGCGGTCGCGCAGTTCGACCAGCAGACGGTCCGCAATGTCAGCCTCTTCACGAGATAGCTTAAGGGCAGCAAAGAAGCGCGTCGCTTCCTCGACTGTCATCGCCGATATGGCGCAGATGTCTTTGCCTCCCACCCTCACTTGACGGGCTTCACGGCGCAAACGCAACCCACCGCAGTCCGGACATACCGAGTACCCACGATAGCGGCTGAGGAATACGCGCACATGCAACTTGTACTTCTTGCGCTCCAGATATTCGAAGAAGCCGTGCACGCCCCACCACTGATCGTCGCCCTTCAGAATGTAGCTTTGCTGGCCGGGCGTAAGGTCCTGCCAGGGCACGTCGAGCGGAATACCCGCGGCACGCGCGTGCCGCCTCATCTCCGTGGCCAGGGGCTTGTATTTCGGTTTTGTCCAGGGATCGATGGCACCGTCGGCCAGCGAGAGTGACTTGTTCGGGATGACGAGGTTCAGGTCGAAGTCGATGGTGTTGCCGAAGCCCTGGCACTTGGGGCATGCGCCATAGGGATTATTGAAGGAGAACAGGCGCGGCTCCGGCTCGTCATACCGGGTTCCGTCGTTCTTGCATTCAAAGCGCATGGAGAAGCGGAAGCGCTCAATTGGTTCGTCTCCGCGGGGAGCGCTCTCGAAGATCACTTCACCGGCTTCCCGGTAACCCTGTTCCACGGCATCGACCAGCCGTGCCCGAACGTCCGGTGCCACAACGATCCGGTCGATGACGACGTACACTGGCTCGGCAAAGTCAATGTCCAGCAAGGACTCGGGAGTAGAGAAGTCAATGATTCGCCCGCTTTGGAACAGGCGCAGGAATCCGCGCTTGCGGAGATCAAACAGCCGCTCTTTCAGCAGGGAATTGTCGCTGGGCTTGGCTTTTTTCTTACTCGCGCGTCGGCCCTTGGTCTTCTCCGGCTGCGAGGGTTCGGGCGGTGGTTGCAGCGGAAAGAGTACCTGCAGACGCGTACCCTCAGGAAGCGCCAGCATGCGGTCGGCGACTTCATCAACCGTATCTTTCTTGACCTCCTGACCGCAGACGCTGCAGTAGGTGCGTCCAATGCGCGCATACAGCAGGCGGAGGTAGTCGTAGATTTCCGTGGCAGTGGCGACGGTAGATCGCGGATTTCGCGTGGTGTTCTTCTGGCGAATAGCAACGGCCGGCGCAATTCCGTCGATCACGTCAGCGTCAGGTTTCTCAATGCGCTCCAGAAACTGCCGGGCGTAGGCCGAGAGCGACTCCACGTAGCGGCGCTGGCCCTCGGCGTATATCGTATCGAACGCTAGCGAGGACTTGCCCGACCCTGAGACTCCCGTAACCACCGTTAAGGCGTTATGCGGGATCTCCAGATCGATGTTCTTCAGATTGTGGACGCGCGCGCCCCTTACCACGATTTCGTCGTTTGACATGAGCCCCAGCATCCAGCAGACGCTTTGGGAAACTGCGCCCGTCACCACAGACGGCGCCAAAAACGACTGCTGAAACTTCTGATTATAACGTGGTGCGGCCGGCGCTGCAGAGAGCCTAGGGTTGAGCTGCTGCCGACGATCTCGCAGAGACAAGCGTGGCGCAATCCATATTCCAGAGAAAGGGAAAATGGCACACAGGAGATTCCCAATTTGGGACGGATTCAGAAAAATCTTGTCCCAAAGTGAAAACTCCTCAGCAGACCAAGGCATTTTTATCCATACTAAGGAACCTCTGAACTAGCCCCACTTTTTTAGGCGGGAATGACTTGAAAAGTAAGATTCAGATCGATGCCTTCATTCCCACTGGTTCTTTGAGCCCTCCGGCTGGCCCGTGCCGATAGCCGGGCGCTCTTGGAAGAC
>DATBZX010000006.1:0-18607 GCA_036512955.1 Terriglobales bacterium | reverse complement strand
GATCCGCAAGCTCAGCTGAATTACAACGACTACTCACTGGAAAACGAAGCCAAACGCAAGGGCGCCCTCAAACTTGTAGAGGCCTTTAAGGCGAAAGGTGTACCCATCAACGGCGTTGGCCTACAGGACCACGTCCAAATGGACTGGCCTACGCTGAACGAGATCGACACGACAATCTCGGAATTCGGGAAATTGGGCATGAAGGTGACGATCACCGAGCTCGATGTCGACGTGCTTCCTCAAGCCACATCGAGCCAGACCGCAGAGGTCGGTTTGAACGTCGCTGCAGATGCCAAGCTCAACCCATATGCCAACGGACTCCCCGATTCCGTTCAACAGGCACTGGCGAAGCGCTACGGAGATTTGTTTGCCACTTATGCGACGCATTGCAGTGTAGTGACGCGGGTCACGTTGTGGGGCGTCACCGACAAGAACTCGTGGAAGAACGACTGGCCCGTTAAGGGCAGAACAAACTATCCGCTGCTCTTTGACCGCAGTGGGCCTCCAAAACCGGCTTTTAACGCCGTCATCGAGGCAGCACCCAAGAAAGTATCATCAATCAGCGGTCTGTTCTAAGCGAGGAAGACTGGAAAGAGATCGTCCAGATGATGGAGAACTACACGTGTGCGTTGTTCGCGCTGTAGAGATTCAGGGTCCCCGTTCTGATACAGATACGTCGACAATCGCCATGTATTATGGTTTCGCCGAAGCGCAGGCCGACCAAGGAGAGTGATGCGGCTCGAAAAACTGCGAAAGGAAGTTCTCGAGGCCAACCTCGAACTGGTGAGACGCGGGTTGGTGATTTACACGTTCGGGAACGTAAGCGGGATTTCGCGATCTGACGGAATAGTGGCGATTAAGCCGAGCGGCGTTCCGTACGAGAGCATGAAGGCCGACGACATCGTAATCACTGACCTTGAGGGGCAAATCATCGAAGGGAGTTTGCGACCGTCGTCAGACCTGGCAACGCACCTAGAATTGTATAAGGCGTTTCCCAGCATTGGCGGAGTTTCGCACACACATTCAGAGTTTGCGACTTCGTGGGCGCAGGCGCGCAAGCCGATTCCATGTTTCGGCACAACTCACGCGGATTACTTTCATGGCCCCGTGCCGGTGACGGATGCGATGAGTTCCGAGTCCATTGCCGGTGATTACGAGAAGAACACGGGCACGGCGATCATTCAGGCCTTCGACGACATCGATTACGAGAAAGTGCCGGGAGTGCTGGTCGCCAATCATGGGCCGTTTACCTGGGGACGCGATGCGAACGCGGCGGCGTACAACGCGGTAATCCTGGAACATGTAGCGCGCGTCGCCTACCGTACGATCGCAATTAGCCACGACGCTCCAGAGATTTCGGGCGATTTGCACGACAAGCATTTCTTTCGCAAGCACGGCGCGAAAGCCTACTACGGGCAAGATAAGTAATAGTCGGACATAAAGGATGCAATCATGAGTATGGGCACGAAAATGACGATGGGAATCATCGTGGGGAATCGCGGTTTTTTTCCCGGCCACCTGGCGGAAACGGGCCGCGAAGAGATGATTGAGGCGCTAAAGAAGGCGGGTATGGATCCGGTGGTGCTCGATCCATCGCAAAGCAAGCACGGAGCGGTGGAGACACGCGACGAAGCCAAACGATGTGCGGAACTGTTCCGTGCGCAGGGCGGGAAGATCGACGGCGTGATCGTTACGCTGCCGAACTTCGGGGACGAGCGCGCGATTGCAGACACCCTGCGGCTGGCCAACCTTGATGTGCCGGTGCTGGTGCAAGCGACGCCGGACACTCCGGATAAGATGACGATTGCCCACCGGCGCGATAGCTTCTGCGGAAAGATGTCGGCGTGCAACAACCTGCGGCAATATGGGATTTCGTACTCGCTGACGAAATCGCACACAGTGCTGCCGGATTCGGATGAGTTTCGGGCAGACCTGGCAAAGTTTGCCGCGGTGTGCCGGGTGAAGAAAGGGCTGAAGAACCTGCGGATCGGCAGCATCGGCGCACGTCCGACGGCGTTCAACACCGTTCGCTACAGCGAGAAGATGCTGGAATCGCACGGAATCTCGGTGGAAACGCTTGACCTGTCAGAAGTGCTGGGGCGCATCCAGCGGATGAAAGACGGCGATGACCGGGCGCAGACGAAACTCGAAGACATAAAGAAGTATGTTTCGACCAGCGGAGTGCCCGCTGAAGCTCTGCTGAAGATGGCGAAGCTCGCAGCGGTGGTTGATGACTGGATGAAGGCGACGGATGTTGCGATTAGTGCGGTGCAATGCTGGACTTCGATCGAAGAAAACCTCGGCGTGGTGCCGTGCACGGTGATGAGCATGATGAGCAATGACCTTATGTCGAGCGCGTGCGAAGTGGACATCTGCGGCGTACTTGCGATGCATGCGCTGCAACTGGCGTCGGGTACTCCGTCGGCGCTGTTGGACTGGAACAACAACTACGGCGACGACCCCAACAAGGCGGTCTGCTTCCACTGCTCAAACCTGCCGAAGCACTTCTTTAACGACGTGAAGATGGACTACCAGGCCATCATTGCCGGCACGGTTGGCATTGAGAACACCCACGGGACGTGCGTGGGCAAGGTGAAGGCGGCGCCAATGAGTTATGCGCGGTTCTCAACCGATGATACTTCGGGCAGGTTGCGCGGTTACGTGGGCGAAGGGGCATTCACCGATGATGCACTGAACACTTTTGGCGGCGCCGGCGTGGTGGAGATTCCGGAGATGCAGAAGCTGCTGCGTTACATCTGCGAGAACGGATTCGAGCATCACGTGGCAGCGAACCTTTCGATGGTGGCGCCGGCTATCTACGAGGCGACGACCCGGTACCTGGGCTGGGACATGTACTTCCATGAACCTCGTTAGGGGCGCACATGGCAATTGTTGCGGGAGTAGATTTCGGAACGTTGAGCGTGCGCGTCTCGATTGTGGACAGCGAACGCGGGTTGCTTGATTCGGCAGTCGCGAACTATCCGCTGCGCCGGAAGCAGGAAGACCCAGAGTATGCCACCCAGTCGCACGAGGAGCACATGCGCGCGCTGGCAGAAGCGACACGCGAGGCCCTGAAGAAGTCAGGTGTGGTCGGCGAAGCCGTAGAGGCGATCGCGATCGACACGACGGGATCGTCGGTGATTCCGGTCGGCAAAGGTATGGCTCCGCTGGGCGAGTACTACCTGTGGTGCGACCACCGGGCCAAAGGCGAAGCGGCGGAGATCACCGAGGCGGCACGCCGCGAGGGACTGGAAGCGATCCAGTGGTGCGGCGGCGTGTATTCGTCGGAGTGGGGATTTTCCAAGTTGCTCCATTGGCTGCGTCACAATCCGGAGAAACGCGGCGAGTTTGTCACGGCGTTTGAACACTGCGACTTTGTTACGGCGACGCTGTGCGGCATTTCCGACCCACTACAGGCGAAGCGCAGCATCTGCGCGATGGGCCACAAGTGGATGTGGAATGCGTCCCTCGGAGGCCTGCCGCCGGAGGAATTCTTGGCGGGCGTCGATCCGCTGATGAAAGGAATCCGCGAGAAGTTGCAGGGTGAGTACGCTACCTCAGAGCAGGTGGCGGGAACGCTGTCTGCGGAATGGGCGGAGAAGCTGGGTCTGAAGCCGGGAATCCCGATTCCGGTGGGCGCGTTCGACGCGCACTGGGACGCCATCGGTGCCGGTTGCGGAACCGACGACGTCGTCAATGTAGTAGGCACGTCGACGTGCATCATCGGAATCACGGAGTCGCCGAACCTGGTGCCGGGAGTTTGCGGCGTGGTGCCGGGCAGCGTCCATCCAGGGCGGACAGGAATCGAGGCTGGGCTGTCGGCGGTCGGCGACATCTTCAGCGCGATTGCGACGCGCGCCGGCACCGATGTCGAAACGCTTTCGAAGGGGCTAGAGCGGTATCGCGCGGGACAGACTGGCCTCTTGCGAATGACGTGGGATAACGGCGACCGAACAGTACTGGTGAATCCCAATCTGCGCGGCATCACGCTGGGCTGGAACTTGCAGAGCACGGCGCAGGACGAGCTTTTCGCCGCGATCGAAGGGACGGCATTTCACACTCGCGTCATTCTGGAGCGGATGGCGGAACACGGTGTCCACATCAAGCGTGTGATTAATGCCGGAGGCATTCCGCAGAAGAATGAAGTGCTCAACCAGATTTATGCGAATGTGCTGGGAAGACCGGTCCTGGTGCCCAGCAAGAGCGTCGTGAGTTTGGGATCGGCAATTTTTGCATTCCTCGCAGCCGGCACATTCAAGACTGTGGAAGAAGCGCAAGCGAAGATATGTCCACCGCACAAGATGTACTTGCCGGATTCGCAAGAACAGGAAATGTACGAAGGTCTGTACGCGGCCTATCGCAAACTCTATTTCGCCTTCGGCGATCCCAAAAGCGGGCCCATGGGGGATGTGCTACGGACGTTGATCCGAACAGCCGAATCGGTGCGTCGCGATGCGGTGTCACCTTCCCTTGTCAGCTAAGTCGTCTCTTCAACCTCGTGGTATACGGAGTACTGTTCGTGCACAATGCTTGATAAAGGGATAAACGTTGCACTCTGAGTTTGTGCCACGGTTCGAAAGGTCAGCGTTCCGCCAGCCGGTTCGAGCCAACTTGCGGGATCCTCGATCTTCCCTTTGAACAGCTGCGTTGGAGTGGGCTCCTGTTTCTCTTCGGCAGTGAAGTGCCGATACCAATTGTTTCGAGGCTCTTCATTGAATCTTGCCGCCATAACCAGAGGACCATACATCACCGCTTGCACCGTATTCTTGTCAGGCACGGGTGCGGCGTGCAGATGCATGGGGAGACTTAATTCCACGCGATCGCCATTCTTCCAGGGACCACGCAGAACGAGGTAGCTGCCCGCAGCGGCGAACGCAGGGACGACCTGGCCATTTACTTTCACAGTGCCGGTCTTCGCCCAGTAAGGGATGCGCAATTTCAAGTCGACATTGGCAGGCTGGGCGGCCGAAATCAACAGGGTAGTTCCTTGCTCCTCCGGAAATGAGGTCTGCTGGGTTATGCGGAGTCCCTTTTCTGGCCAGTTAACTTCCGACGCTATAAAAAGATTGACGTAGATGGAATCGCCGTCGTGGTAGTAGATGGTGTCCGTCAACTTCGCGAACTCCTCGGCGGCTGTGCCGTTGCAACACCAGAACGAATCGAAGGGCTTGGCGTAGATCTTGGAGTAGCCGTTGCCAAGCGTCAGGTAATAAACCGTGGTGCCGGTCTCGGGATCGATTGTGCCCATGCGGTGATTGAAGAGTACTCGCTCGTAGTAGTCCATGTAGGGTGCCTGCGGCGACCACGCGAACAAATGCCGCGTCAGCTTCATCATGTTGTAAGCGCAGCAGTCTTCGGACGTTTGCGAGCTCAGTTGTGTCGAGAGTATGCCGGGATCCGATCTCCACAGTTCGAAATTGCTGGTACCTCCCGTGCAATAGCAACGCTCGCTCGTAACCTCGTCCCAGAAGTAGTCGGAGATGCTCCAGTACTTCTTGTCGCCAGTTAGTTCGTACAGGCGAGCCGCTGCGATGACCTGCGGAATATGGGTGTTAACATGCAGACCCTTCAGCTCGTCACGATGAGCTGCCAAAGGATCAAAAAACGACTTCTTGTTGAAGCGCTGCGCGAGGTTGAGATACTCGCGGGTGCCCGTTACAGAGTAAAGATTGGCTAGCACCTCGCCCATTCCACCGTATTCCACCTGGAGGACACGCTGCATTTGTTGTTCGCTCAAGGGATCGGTCCAACTCCGCACCCATCGTGCCATCTTTTCCAGGGTTTCCAGTGCCTGTTGATTGCCGGCATACAAGTACATGTCAAGATGCCCTGCCATGATCTTGTGGATTGTGTAGAACGGCGCCCAAACGTTGACGCCGTCGCGCAAGCGGTCGAAGAGCTCCAGCGGAAAGGCGCTCAGATAGCCGTTCTTGAGTTTCGCCTGGCATTTTGCCAGCTCCACAACCATGATGTCGCCATTGCGCTTGAGTTCTTCGTCGCCCGAACTGGCGAACGAAAGCGCGCATGCCGACAGATAGTGTCCGCCCGCGAAGTGACCCCGCAACTCACAATCGGGCTTTTCCCAATCACCCAATGGCTCTGCGGAAGTGGGCAGTCCCGCAGTCAGGCGAAAGGTATGGAGCAGGCGGTCGGGAGGCAGTGTCTTCAGGTAGCGGCGGTTGGCTTCCGCTGCCGTGCTGAACGTGCCCGGTCCTAGCCGGACGTCGCTCATACCAAAGGGAACCGCTTGCTGCGGTACAACCTCGCGGCCCTTCGGCATTGCTACGGTCGCGACGGCTGTACCTGGACTCTGATTCTCAAATGCGAACGCCGGTGCACGAAGCACAGCCCCAGCACTGGCAACAGCGGCGGAGGCGACGAACGAGCGGCGGCTAATCTTGGATGACATAGGCCCCTCTACTGCGAACGAACAATTTGTCATGAATGATGGCGACGACAAAAGTTTGGGACACCGGGCGACCTGCCCCTCGGTCTTTTAGCCCAAGGATAATGAGACTCTCTCCCCTGTTCGCTTGGTCGTTAGATCGCGCGCTCCGACTCCGGCGGAGTGCACCTCCCGGAAGAAGTTCAGGTTCGACTGAAGCACAATTCCCGGGTTCAGGCTATTGCTCGACGCGATGGAAGCTTTCTCAATGACATGATCGACGAGAACTTTCAATGCGGTCTGTCCCTGGGTATATGGATCCTGATAGATCGAAGCGCCGATGATTCCGTTTTCGAAGTAGGGAACCATTTGCGGGAAAAGGTCGGTGGTAATCAGCCGAACGTCGGTCCTCATGTGCTCGCGCAGAGCGAGGCAGACAGGCAGGCAGTTGACCGTAGTGACGTAAATGCCGTGAAGGTTGGCATTGTCGCTCAGCAGGTCCATGGTTTTCTGATAGCTCTCTTCTTCGGATTCGTGCGCCTCGAGCACGCAAGCCAAGGTCATCTCGGAACACTGGGCAAGTCGCGACTGAAAGCCCTCGACCTTCTGACGGTGTTCTTCGGTCCGAAGCATACCTGTGATGGCCGCGACCTCAGAGTCGCCGGGGATGAACTTCGAGAGAAGCTCTGCTGCGAGACGTCCCTGAAGATTCGGGTTCGCGTACACTACTGCCGTGCGCCGGCTGTGCGGCGCATCGCTACAGATACAGACCACCCGGATGCCTCGCGCCTCCGCCGCGTCAATGATGGGAGCGACAACGCGGGGATTTCCTGGCATAACAATGAGGCCGCGAAGGTCCTCATCGAGGAGGCTCGAAAGCTCCCTTTGCTCAAATTCGCCGAGCCTTGGCACGGGACGGTAGATAAGTTCCATGCCGACCCGCGCAGCCCGGCGCGCTTCGTCGAAGATTCCCTCGCGCATCTGGTCAAAAAAATGATGGATCTCCTCGGGGATGCAGACGCCGATAAGGAACCCCGAGCGTCCGACAGCAAGCGCCCGAGCCGCTAGGTTGGGCGTGTACCCAAGCTTCTCGGCGGTTTCGAGCACCTTATTACGGGTGGCTTCGCTGATGCCGGGACGGGAATGTAGAGCACGATCCACCGTACCGATCGAGACCTGTGCCTGACGCGCAATTTCGTGAAGACCGACTCGTTTCAACATTCACTCCCGGGTTGAAGGGTGTCTAATATAGCATCCGGTTAAAGTACACGTAACTGCAATGCCGCACAGTAGGAATCAGTTGGATTCGGGCGGGTTGCAGTGAGTAATTGCAATATTGAAGCTGTGAGTACACGGCTAGGGCTGTTCCTTGACTAAGAGAATGCGGTCGCCGGCCACGTTCTGCAGCCGCTGAACAGTTCCCGAGGGCCAGCAAATCTCGACCAATTCCGCGACGGCATGCTTGCCCAGGCCGAAATGTACGGGACCGGCGCTGGACGATGCGTATCCAGCTGCTGTGGTCATGTGGTTGTATTGGGTCTCGCCGGCGGTCACAATTTTGATCCGCGCGCCGATTCCGTCCCGATTGCTCTTGGTTCCCTCGAGTTTGATCTCCATCCAATGGTTATTGCCGGGGCTCGCATTCATCCAGATCTCGGCAGGTGCACTGATCGCGCTCACGACCACGTCTAACCTGCCGTCGCCCATGAGGTCCCCGATCGCTGAACCGCGGTGCCGCGCTGGTGGCTGCGATGTCAGGCCGGCATCTTCTGTTAGCGCGGCAAACTTCATCCCACCGAGATTGTGAAACACGGTGTTGGGCTGTTCCACCGCGATGCGGGGGGCCGAGAGCAACGACTGCACGTGGCCGCGCGTCACGAAGATGTCTTTCCAACCGTCATTGTCGAAATCAGCGATGGTTGGGGAGTATCCCGCCATAAGCGAACTCAGGCGCGCCATACCACTTGACTGTGTGACTTCGACGAACGTGCCTTGACCCGTATTTCGATAGATCGGAAACGTCTCGTTATCGAGCGCCACGAGGCAGATGTCCGGGTAGCCATCGTTGTCGAGGTCGCGGAAATCGACGCCCATCCCGGAGATGAAGACGCCGTCCTCGCGCAACGACACATTTGCATGGAAACCGACTTCGTCGAACTTTTCGCCATTGTTGCGGAACAGCCAGTTAACCAATTTGTCATTAGCGACAAAGATGTCCATCTTGCCGTCGAGATCGAAGTCGGCAGTTGCGGCACCCATGCCTTTGCCCGGATGCGAGCGCAAGCCCCACTGCGCAGAAGCATCCCGAAATGTCCCGTCCCCGTTATTCATGAAGAGCTGATTGGGAGTCGGCTCATACATCTTCGGGTGGCAGTAGTCACGATGGTCGGCGGTTCCGCACCGGGGCTCGTGCCGGCCGTCCCACTTCAGGTAGTTGATGACCACGAGATCGAGTAGTCCGTCGTTGTTAACGTCAACCCAAACGCCACCGACGGCCCAAAGTGGACCAAACTCCGGATCCGGCTTGCTGAGTCCCGATTTGGCGGTTATATCCGTGAACGTGCCATCGCCATTGTTGTGATAGAGCGTGTTTCGATATACGCCGGCCACGAAGATATCTTCGAATCCGTCATTGTCGTAATCAGCAATCGCAACGCCTGTATCGAAGCCTGTCCCTCGCAATCCGGCTTTTTCAGTGACATCCGTGAAATGTCCTTTGCCGTCGTTTTCAAACAACCGGTTGTAATACTTTGGCGAGTCCTTGCGGAGCGTGTTGATGTCAGCGCCGTTCGCGAAGAAGATGTCGAGTTTCCCGTCGTTGTTGTAGTCGAAAACGGCGACCCCGCCAGCCATTGTTTCCGGAGCGTGACGTTCCGGCGTCTCCGAACTGTCCAGCCGAAAATCAATAGGCTCAAAGGAAAACACGATCTCGGCTGCCTTCGCATGCTCGTGCCCGGCGATTGCCTTCGTCGCCGGCTTGGCGTCGGCGGAATGTGCATCGGGGCAGCCGAACCAAAGTCCTACTAGAAGGAGGATGGTCTTGGCGAGAACTCGGTACCAATTCCTCGCATCGCACGGTCGATTCATCAGTAACCGAAGATGCACCGGGCGACCTGTATAGCCGATTTTTGGACTACTGAGATTCACGTTGAATTTTGCCGCTAATTTCCGCTTGACATTTGCTGGGCAAGGAATTATAAATCATGGCCGTTAACGTTAACGCAGCTTTCGTTATCGTTAACGGTGGTTGATTCGCTGGCAAAGACTGTGGCATACGACCATTGCATACGGTGGGCACAGCCGATCACTTAGTCTCGAGCCTGTCAGCACAATGGGTTCTCCAGCGATCTGGACAGTCGATACGTCGGGGTAACATTTGATCGAATCTTACAGTTCGGGGTTGCTTCATCGCGCCCGTCCTGGTTGCAGTAGGGAAGCGCGCTTGGTCTTGACGTAACACAATCTGTTTCTGGTGGGGGGGCATATGAATCGATTTGGTAGAACGCCGAGTAAGAAATCATACACACCCGCTGTGTGCAGCCTTTTCGCAGAACAACGTCGCTGGGCGCTTCAGCTTTCCTTGTTGCTGCTGCTTTTCCTGGGATTCGCCGTTCCTCAGGCATTTGCACAGCAAGGAACGATTGTCGGTACGGTATTTGATCCCTCCGGCGCCCTCGTTCCTAATGCCAAGATCACGATTACAAACATCGAGACTGCTGCCGTTCGTCAATACGTAACCAACAACGACGGTAATTACACCGCGTCTAATCTTTCCGTCGGCCATTACAACATGTTGGTCGAGGTCACCGGGTTTAAACGTGTTGAGCAAAACAACATCGTACTTGACGTGGCCGCCCGGGACCGCTACGACTTCAGGCTGCAAGTCGGTTCGGCTTCGGATCAAGTCACCGTAGAAGGGACCGCTGTTGGCGTCCAAACCGAGTCCGGCGAAGTTAGCGCGGTCATCACCGGAAAACAGGTCGAGGGACTCGCCACAAACGGTCGCAGCATCTATACGCTTATCAATCAAACTACGGGTGCGTCCAGCCTCCAGGACGACTTCCAGATTCCAACGCCGGTCGGCGGAAACGCCAACGTCAGCTTCAACGGCCAGCGAATGGGGCACAACATTTACTTGCTCGATGGCGGTGAGGCCTTGGACCGCGGCGGTGCTGGAACGTTCGCCGTAATGCCTTCGCTCGAATCGATCTCCGAATTTCGCGCGTTAACGTCCAATTACAGTGCCGACTACGGCCTGTCCTCCGCAGCTACCTTGAGCACCGTTATCAAGTCGGGATCCACGACTTTTCATGCGTCTGCCTGGGAGTACGTCCGTAACGACGCGCTTGATGCTCGTAACTACTTCAACCCCGCTCCCAACCCAATTGCGAAGCTGAACTTCAACACGTACGGATTCAATGTGGGTGGTGAGGTCCCGTGGGGCAAGTCGCACCCGACATTCTTCTTCTACAACATGGAATGGCGCAAATTGGTCCAGGGCGGCAACTATAATCAGCAGGTGCCAAACCCAAGCACATATACCGGGAACTTTGGCAGCACAGCCATCAGCGTCCCAACTGTGGCCCAGGTCGCGCCGTCGGTCCTGTTCGCCGGTTGCGGCGGGGTCGCACCTCCGGGAATCGTACAGGGCAGCCCCTTCCCCAATAACACCATACCTGCCTGCATGTTGAACGCGAACGCCCAGGCACTTCTCGGAGCCGGCATTTTCCCTAGGCCAACCAATGGCAATCAGTTCCAGGGAACTCCCAGTACGCCGACCAACGTGCGGGAAGAGATCGTGCGTATCGACCACGAATTCAACAGCAAGAACATGATCTTTGGGCACTATGTCGCGGAACAGATCGCGCAGGGATTCGGCACCACGATGTGGAGCGGTGACAACGTTCCTACGGTGGGTAACACCTTCGGCAACCCGTCGTACAGCGCGGTTGTCACGTGGACAAAAACAATCAGCCCCACGCTGCTGAACGAACTCACTTTCAATTACAGCGGCAACCGCATCAACATCACACCTGTCGGGATTTACGCAGCGCCTTCGGGATTCACCTTCAACCGAATCTACACCGGCCCGAACGACCTGAACCGTATCCCATCGATCCAACTCTCTGGCGGTACGGGCACGAACTACACCTCGAACTGGGTTCCCTGGAACAACGGGTACAACGCGTATCAAGTCCAAGACGCGGTTTCATGGAGCAAAGGCGCCCACCAGATGAGGATGGGTGGCAGCTGGCAGACGTATCGGAAGTATCAGGACCTGTTCGCGCCCACCCAAGGAGCGTTCACTTTCGACGGCTCCTACACCCACAACGACTTTGCAGACTACCTGCTCGGTCTTTCCAACAGCTACAACGAAAACGCGCTGCAAGACAGCCAAAACTGGAACGCCAATTCGTATGCTCTCTATTTCCAGGACAACTGGCGTGCAACCCAGCGCCTGACCCTGAACCTCGGGCTGCGGTGGGATGGAATTCCGCACACCGTTAACCCACAAGGGCAAGTGTCGAACTTCTATCCGAACCTGTACGCCGGGGGCAGCGCGCCTACCTGGCTCACCCCCGGGGTCACCATCAGCCCGGCGAGTGCGGGGCTCGGTACCAGCCCGCTCCCAGCCCTGGCGGGGTATCAGTTCTACATGAACGGTCTCGGCATTGCCGGCCAGAACGGAATCCCCCAGGGTCTGGTCGCCAATCACTGGGCCATTTTCGGTCCGCGTCTTGGCTTCGCTTATGACATTTTCGGCGATGGAAAAACCGTGCTTCGCGGTGGATTCGGAATAATGTATGAACGCGTTCAGGGCAACGACATGTACAATGCCGGCCCCAACCAGCCGTTCAGCGCTGGTGTCACTCAAAACAATGTGTCACTGTCTAATCCCAAGACGAATCTCCCAACGGGAGCTACCCTGGTGGTGCCGCCCCTGCCAATTCTGGTCGGAAACATCACCGGTCTGGCTTCCTACAACTACAAGCCGCCGTACGTGTACCAGTACAGCTTCGGTATCCAGCGGTCGGTTACGGCCAGAACGGTATTCAACCTCTCGTATGTCGGCAGCCTGAACCGGCATCAGAATGATTATCAGGAGATCGATCTTCCGGCTTACAATTTACTGCCTGGACTGGTCGCTAGCAACAGTTCGGCCCTGTACAACCTGGCTGTTCCCTATCAGGGATACCACTCGCTAAGAATGGGTATGAACCAGGCGAGCGGCAGCTACAATTCGCTTCAGACGAGCTTTAGCGGACAGGTGAACAACGACCTGCAGTTGAACGCCGGCTATACCTGGTCGAAGTCCATTGATTCTGTCAGCGGCACGGGCAGCGGCAACGACCTGGCCAGCGTGTCGAATCCCTACGTCGGATGGAGGTACGATCTGGGGCCTTCGCTCTTCGACCGCACCAACATCTTCTTTGTCAACTTTGTGTACAGCATCCCGGTGTTCCGGAACTCCGACAACCGCGCATTGAAGACGATTGCCGGCGGCTGGCAGATTTCGGGCATCATTCAGGCCACGTCGGGAGCGCCGATGAACATCACAACCAGCGGTACCACCAATGGAGTTGCAAGCGTTTGCAACGTTGTTCCTAACTGTACCAACCGACCTGATGTAATCGGAACGATTACCTACCCGCACACGGTCAACCAGTGGTTCAGCACCAGTTCCTTCGCGCCGCCCGCTCCGGGCACTTGGGGCAATCTGGGCAACAACGCCATACGTGGCCCCGGTCGTGACAATTGGAATATGTCGCTGTTCAAAGCTTTCGTGTTCAGCGAAAAGCGCGGGAGCCAATTCCAGTTCCGTGCCGACTTCTTCAACATCTGGAACCACACCCAATTCAAAGGTTCGGTTCAGACTGGTGGAATCGGTACGCAGCTGGGCGGATCTAACTTCGGCGTAATCACTGCTGCTTACGATCCGAGAATCATTCAACTTGGAGCGAAGCTAGTCTTCTAGCCGCCCCCTTAACGCGGTCTAGGGCCCCGTTTGCATCTCCCACCGGTATGCAAACGGGGTTTTTGTTGTTGAGCGCAGCTTTTGCTAGCATAAGATTCAGCGTAGTGCTTGCTGCATGTCTACCCACTGGTTGTCAAAGCTCACTGTAATCTTCCTCGCGCTGCTTGCGACTTCCTGGGCACAATCGAACACGCCGGCGGCCGCCGTTGCGCTTGAGCAGAAAGGCGATTTGCCACAGGCTGCACAAGCCTGGCGCTCATTTATTGCCGCACATCCGCGGGACGCAGGTGCATACGCAAGTCTCGGTGTGGTGCTGGCGAAACAGCAGAAATATCCCGAAGCCGTCGCGGCCTACAAGAAAGCGCTTTCGCTGGATCCGAGGCTGCCCGGCATTGAAATGAACCTGGGACTGGCCGAGTTCAAGCAAGGTCATTTTCACGCCGCAATTGCGCCGTTGAAGGCCGCAGCGGCGAGGGAACCCGGCAACTTCCAGGCACATACGCTTCTTGGACTGAGCTACTACGGTGACAAGCAATATGCAAACGCAATCGAATCTCTAAAGGTGGCGATGCATGTAGATCCCGCCAATGTCGAGTTGCAGCAGATCGTGGCTCAAAGCTGTCTGTGGGCTGGCCAGTACCAATGTGCGCTGGATGGCTTTCGCCAAATTCTGATGACGCAGCCAAACTCGGCGGCCGCCCACGTGCTGATTGGAGAAGCTCTGGATGGCCTGGGAAAGACGCCGGAAGCCATCGCCGAGTTCCAGCAAGCGGCGCAGGTTTCTCCGCACGAGCCAAACGTTCACTTTGGATTGGGTTTTCTCTACTGGAAATCGCAGGACTATGAGAAAGCGAAAGCCGAATTCCAGGCCGAATTGTCGAACGATGGGGACAACGCGCAGGCATGGGCTTACCTCGGTGATACGGAGACGAAACTCGGCAATCGCGATCGGGCCGCTTCCGATCTCAATAAGGCTATTCAACTGCGAAGCGATATTCGTCTGGCTTATATCGACCGCGGAATAATGCTCTCGGAAGATAACAAGCACAAGGATGCGATAGCTGATTTTCGCAAGGCGATTGAACTCGATCCGGGGCAGCCGGATGCGCATTATCGGCTCGCGCGCGCCTACCAGGCTTTGGGTGAATCGACGGAGGCGGAGAAAGAATTTAAACGAGTGCAACAGCTACGCCAGGAACTCGATACCAGGCTCACGCCCAAAATGTCCAGCGCTCCTCCTGCGCTGCAACCATAGAGTCACTTCAATCAGTGCTTCGACGCTTCCAGGTCGGTTATGGCCTGTTGCACCGCCTTGGCCTGGGGACTGTTGGGCGCTTCTGTTAAGTACAACCGATACTCTGCCACAGCCTCCTGATTACGATTCTTCATCTCAAGAATTTCTGCAGCCAGCAAGTGTACGTCTGCAACCTTTTCGTGATGCGGCAGGGTGTGAACTCGCTGCGCATCGGCGAGCGCATTGGCGTATTCCTTGTTTCCGTATTCGGCGCCGGCAAGTAATGCGATAAGGTCGGGCATCTCAGGATAAAGCAACATCACCTTATGGAGCAGCGTTTCCGCTTGCGTGTAGTTCTTCTCCTGAATCTCCAAGCGTCCCAATTGCACATACGCGGGGACGAATCTCTCGTCTACTTCGATGGCCTTCGTATAGAGGCTTCTCGCCTTGGCCCGATCGCCGGATTTCGCCGCGATCACACCCAGATTCTCGTAGGCTCTTGCATATTGCGGGTAGATCTCAATCGCTTTCTCGAGCCTCTGTGTGGCCTTCGCGGTATCTCCTTTGTCGAATGCCTCGATGGCCTTCTGCATCTGCTCTCTGGCTTTCTCGGGTACTCGCATCTCCGCTACCGAGATGGGTGCAGATCTATTGTCTTGCGTCGCCACTGCAGCGTTTTTTACGTTGAGGTTCTCGGTGTGACTATACTGGCCGCCCATAATAAAAAACTCCGACTCGGCGGTCTCGACCCCCCGGCCGGAAACTCGTACCCGGTAAGTCACTCCACTCGGCACCTGGAACTCAGCAGTCCCATCGGCGTGAGTTGTTGCGGAACCAACGAATGGTCCCGCAGTGTTCAGAAGTTGCACCTGAACATTAGCAGCATCCTGGCGATCATCTGCCATTCGCACGTGAACGGTTAGGTCGCACATGCTGCCTGACCCTTGTTGCGACCAGAGAGAGAGAGACAACAACGCGGGCAGAACCATAATGGCTACGCGAGACATGGCTGGCTCCAATGATTTCAACTAAACCTCGAAGGCTTCCGAAATCCTCTCCCCGGACTATGCTTCCTGAAATTCTACATCTCTGGCGGCGTTGGTTTTGCGAGATCGACGACCAAGTCCGCCACTGCGTCAATAAATCAAGATGATTCTCGGTCATTGCTCTATTGAGATAACACTCACCGACTTGGGTTCGAGTTTCAGGGTCAGTTTGCCGCCTTGAGCCTTCGCTGAAATAGGCTTCGGCACGACTGTGTTCGGCGCGTCAAAGGTATTGATGCTGTCGACCTTAGGGGCAGTCAGGGTCTCCCCGGATACGGCCTTTGCACCAGTATCCACCAGGTTCAACTCGACATCGACAGCCTCATTAGGGTCAACATTTGTGATCGCGACCCACAGCTTGCCATCTTTGCCTTTAGCCGCAATGGCGTCCGTCCGCGGCAAGCTGATGTCGCCGTGGGTGTAGGTGCCCGAATTGAATGCCACGGGCACGAACGTTGCATCCTGGAACGGCGTGTACATCTTGAAGACATAATAGGTGGGGGTCAGTACCATTTTCTCCCTGTCGGTCATGATCATGGCCTGCAGCACATTGATCATTTGGGCGATATTGGCCCCTCGGACGCGGTCGGCGTGGCGGGCAAAGATGTTCAGGTTGAGCGCGGCGAGAACTGCGTCGCGCAAGCTGTTTTGCTGGACGAGGAAGCCTGGGTTGCTGCCGGGTAAGGGTGCATACCAGGCGCCCCATTCATCAACGATCAGCGCAACCTTCTTCTGCGGGTCGTACTTGTCCATGATGGCCGAGTGCTTGTTGATCAAGTCGTCCATCTCCAAGGTGAACTTGAGGATCTGACTGTATTCGGTCTCTCCAAAGCCAGAGGAGGCATATGAAGGGGGCCAGTGACCAACCGTGTAGGAATGCATGGAAAGGCCGTTGATGTCCCAACTCCACGTGTGTTGCTGGTAGGCTTTCATGACGGTTTCCGTCCATTCGGTCCAGCGAGGTTCACCGCCTCCGGGACCGACGGCGATCTTCTGCATCTGGTCCTTATCCTGCTGGGCAGGATTAAAGTTGCGGACAAAGCGGCTGTAGATCTTCATCTGACTCACATAGTAGTCGGGCGTCATGTTGCCGCCGCAGTCCCAGCTTTCGTTCCCAATGCCAAGGAAGGCGATCTTGTAAGGAGCAGGATGGCCGTTGGCGGCGCGCTCCTTTTCCAGTGTCGTAGGCTGCGCCGTGGTCATATATTCCAGCCATTCCGCCGCCTCCTGCGGAGTACCTGAGCCGACATTCACGGAGACGTACGCATCGGAACCAATCTGGCTGAGAAAGTCCATGAATTCATCGGTTCCGAGGGTGTTAGGTTCGATTACACCACCCCAGTTTGGGTTGAGGCTCACGGCGCGCTGAGGTCCAATGCCTTTGCGCCAGTGGTATTCGTCTGCAAAGCAGCCACCAGGCCAACGAACATTTGGCACTTTTAGCGCCTTCAGCGCGGTAACGACGTCATTTCGAATGCCACGTGTGTTCGGAATGGTGGAATCGCGGCCGACCCATATACCGCCATCAATGCCATGCCCGAGATGTTCGGCGAACTGACCGAAAATGTTGCGGTCAATTTTTGCGCCAGCCTTGGACGCGTCAATCGAGACCTCGACTCTTTCTGCGGCGGTCGCAGACGGAATCAGGCCCAGACCGATCACAGCCAGTCCTACAAGAAGCGAACGCTTGAAGCACGCTGCATTTTGCGTCATCGGCACTCCTCCAATCACTCGAGAACGTCAATAAAGTGAACTGCCTTTGTGAATCAAATCCGCTGATGTCCTAGTGCGATCCACTCCCGAACGTCACGCGGAGCGCATACGCGTACTTGGCCGGGGGTTGGTCCGGCAGTTGGACGTGCAAACCATCAGGACGTTGCTCAAATCGTAGCCTTGCATCGCTTCCCAGCAAAGCGATGTCCTTTACGGCCTTACTTCCGGCTGCCGGCGTGAGCGAGTGAATCACTGCTTCTCCGTTCGTCGGCCAGGAGAGTCCGATCGCGTAAAGAACATCGCCCTTCGTCGTAAAACGAAAATCTTCGGGCTTGTAGTTTTCGGTGTCAGTGTCGTGGAACAAGCCCGCGACGACTTTCGTGGGGCCCTCTCCGTACAGTCTCCAGGGACGGGTTCCGTAGATTGCTTCACCATTCATGCTGAGCCAAGCGCCCACGTCGAGAAGAACCGTCTGTACTTCAGCGGGGATGGTGCCGTCAGAGCGCGGGCCTACATTTAGCAACAAGTTGCCGTTCTTGCTCACGATATCTATTAGTTGATGAACGATGAATTCCGGCGACTTGAAAGCGTCGTTTTCAATATAGCCCCAGGATTTATTGCTTACGGAAGTATCTGTCTGCCAAACGAGAGGTCGAATGTCGCCAAGTTGGCCACGTTCCAAGTCGAGTACACCAGCATGCTCTTGTATGGCATAGTCCTTGTAGTTGATCACTCCAACGTAATTACCGTACTTGAGAGAGCTGTTGTAATAGAACGCGGCAAAGCGCGTGAGGTTCGGGCGGAAGGACGACTGCCCAATCCACCAATCAAAGTACACGATATCGGGATGATATTTCGCCACCAGTTCCGCGGACCTCGCCAGCCAATCGTCGGCCCAAGCGAAGGAGACGTAAGTGAAATCATTGTTGACGGGAGTGCCCCATGGGTTGTTCAGCCAGGTTTGGGCTGGGCCATAGAGCGAGGCGTATTGCGGGTCGTTCACATCAGAAGCGATGGTGCGGCCGGGACCCAAAAAGAAATCGTGCTCTGCCCGATGCGATGACACGCCAAAATGCAATCCTTCCGCTCGCACTGCCTTCGCCAATTCTCCGGTGGTGTCGCGTTGGGGGCCCATCTTCACCACAGTCCAGTCGCTGAGGCCGCTGTCGTACATGGCGAAACCGTCATGATGCTCCGCCACGGGCACCACATACTTCGCTCCAGCTTTTTTGAATAGCTGCGCCCAAGCGGCA
>DATBZX010000005.1:0-5057 GCA_036512955.1 Terriglobales bacterium | reverse complement strand
GAAGTTTCTTTCATGAGGCATTTCCATTGCAGCCATGCGCCGGTCTTCCTGGATCAATCGGATGCTCTCGATTGCGGCACGGAAACGCGAAGGAGTTTAGATATTTTCCCCAATCGTCTGCCTCGCTCTCGGTGGAACGTGAACTATGCACCTTGGCGCGTCCGGCGTGACGGCTGAGGCGCAGTGAACTATTTGGATGACCCCGGAAACATGGAGCAAAACTGGAAGTTGGCGGAGTTCACGGCTTCGCCGCCCAACCCTAGTTGAGATCACCCAAACGGTGAGGAGCAGAAATCAGTATAGCGTCAAAAGGCCCGCCAAACAAGGGCGCGGAGAAGCAGGTGTCGCAGAGAAGCAGGGCGCGGAGACGCAGCAGCAGCTCCCAAGCCCAATAAAATCGGCGCTTCCACGCCCTATAATTTCTCGGGCAAGAACCTGACTCCTTACGGAGGGCTGCTGCCCGTAGCCGCCATGCTGGAGAAACTCGGATTCCGGCCGCTGGTGGAGCAGATGCTGACGGTGAACCGCCGAGGGGCTCGGCTAAACCGGCGCGGCCGGGTAGCCTGCGCGGATCTCGTCAAAGAACGGGGTGCGCTGCTGCTGCACACACGCAGCAGCGTAAAGGTACATAGCAGCTGACCATGTCTGCCAGTCCCGCCCGCTGGGGTGGCCTGTCTGCGCCTTAATCCACTCGTTGAAACCCCACTCTGCCTCGTTTTCGTGCCACGGTTTGACCAGCCCGGTCAGTGCCAACAGCTTCCGCCTGGCCAGCCCCATCCGCCCCGCCGCCACGCATGCCGCCACATAGAAGCCGCAGACAAATGGCCAGACGCCACCGTTGTGGTACTCGCCAGGCTGATTGAATTGCTCGTATCGCGGCCGCCAGTCGGGATGGTGGGGCAAGATGTACGGAAACAGACACGGCGGAAGATCCACGGCCAGATCCCCGTGCCGCCTCATCGCCTGGCACTCGGCCTCAACCCATGCCACCAGGTTTCGTGCCCGATTGGGCGAAGCGATCCCCGTCAGGATCGCCAGACTGTTGCCCAGCAGATCGAAGCGCTCGCTGTTGAAGATCTTGTAGGAGTAGAGGGCGTAATAGGGCTTGGATGGCACCGCAAGGCCCTCGTGCACGTGGGACTCCCGCTTGTCACCGCGGACCTCCAGCCTGTTCATCAGGCTGCGGAGCTGACCGGCGGACTCGTGTTCTCCATAAAGCAGAAGATAAGCGTAAACAAGCGCATTCACGTACAGCCCATAACCCACCACCCACTGCTCGTCACGCCAGTCGCTGGTTGGCAACTGCGAGACCATCACCATGTCGTCGGGGCTCTGGTAGTGCATCCACCTCAGTGCGTTCTGCGCCGCCTCGTTGAGGAACCCGGGCTCGTTGGCGGATCTCCTGTACAGTGCCAGGCCCAAGAGGAACAGCGGCGTGGTATCGCTGGCGCCGCGGTCACCGGGATCGTGCGCGAGTGACGGGATGTGGCCATGCGGCGTCTGATTTTTTGCCAGCGCCACCAGTGTGCGGCGTAGCGCGTCGGCAAGCTTCTCGTTGCCGCTGACCAGCAGGCCCAGGGCTGAAATCATCAGGTCCCGCGTGTAGGTCTCCGGGTATCCCCACCCGGCAGTCCGGGGCAGTCCTTGAAACGGCCCCCGTGCGTTATGGAGCAGAACGCGGAGAGCTGCCTCTTTGGCCTGATCGATGGAGGCAAGCGACTTATCGTCCATGAACGTGGCTACCTCGATGGCGTGCAGTGCGACGTCGACAGGGACTGGTGCCTCGTCGACCACTCTCTACTGAATTCCCAATCGGTCGGACACGGTCTTCAGGAAGCGCTTGGCCACCTGGCGATAGTCGAACAACTCGGCCACGTGTTTTCGGCCCGCTTCTCCCATCCTCCGCCGGAGACCACTGTCCTGCATGAGTGTCAGGAGGTACTTGGCGATGTCGGGCACGCTGGCTCGGTACTCCGCTGTCCGGGGGCTTGGAAACACGATACGATGGCTATCGTCGATCCCGTGGCCTTCCCCGAATACCGCCTCACCGATCTTCATCTCCTCTGCTACGTTCGCCAGGAATGCCGTTTCGCCGTGGACCATCGTGTCAAGCAATCCCATCGCGTTGATCGCGACCACCGGCTTCGCGCAGGCGTTGGCCTCGACCTGAATCATTCCGAAGCCTTCCAGGCGCGACGGTGCCGCGTAAATGTCGCAGGCGGCCAACAAGTAGGGCATGAAATTGTGCGAGACCACGTTCGTGGAGTAGATAACCTTCTTGTCGATGCCCAGCTGAGTCGCCAGTTGGAGGTCGATCAGGTTCTGCTGGACAGTGCGGGGCTGAGGCCAGACCTTGCAAACATATTTCCAGTCGGGTGCCTCGGGATCAACCAGCGCCAGCGCATGCATGACCTCCTGGGCGCCCTTGGACGTCGCGTCGCCGCCGACGGTAAGGATCATGATCTGGTCATCAGCCACTCCCAAAACCTCGCGGATCGAACGGACCTTCAGGTCATCGCGGTTGCGCGGCGCGAAGCAGTCCGTGTCGCAACCCACCGGCAGCACCTCGATATTGTCCCCCTTGATGCCATCCCTGATGTATGTCTCCTTCACCCAGTCGGAGGTGACAAAGATCAGCGGCAGAGCGTTAAGCACCTCGCGGTGTGCCGCGACATAACCATCGGCCACGAGCCATGGGATCGCCGTCATCCCGAACTGCTGCGGGTGTAAGACCAGGTGCGGAACATGGCCCCAGAACCCCACTCCGACCACCACATCCGGCTGGAACCAGCGATAGTACCATTCCTTTTCCAGGGGCGATTCGAAATGCACCGGGTGGACATCCGCGCCGATTTCGCGCAGGCCCCTGCACAATAGCTGACCCTGCATCGCCAGGCCGGACGCCGATGGTGGGTACTCGGTCAGCACAAGCACTTTCATGATTGTTGCTCCCTGGGTGCTGCGCGCTTTACCGCTGCTTGTGCCGAGTCAAAGCACCAGAACCCTTCTTCTCTCGGTGCGGCCTGTGCTTCCCAGCTGTCGGGCCCAAACCTGTAGAGATCCGTAATCAGGCGGCGCTTTTCGAGCCAGACGTCGTCTGCCAACCTGTCTCGCCGATCGGCATCGTCGCGAACGCGAGGCAAGTACGCCCGCCCCCCGTCCTCGTATGCAAACAGCCACAATCGTTTTGTGTCGATTCTGCCTGATCGCCAAAGGTCAACGACGGCCCCGCAGCATTCCTCATGCCGCTGGTGCCGCGTGTACTCGCCCCTCGGGCCGTGGGTCAAAACCAAGTCGTAGCTGGTTCCAGCCAGCAACCGTGCGGTGGTCTCCTGGACGTGCTCGAACGGCAGCGGGGCCTGGTCGGGTCCGTCATCGAGATCCGCCATCTCACCCTCGGCCCCCAATCGCTCCAAGACCCGACGAAACTTTGGCGCGCGGTCCGGATCAACTGCCCGGCATAAGGTCACGATGCGCCAACTCAATCCCGGATGGGTCAGTATGTAGCCGCCGCACCAGAGCGTCTCGTCGTCCGGATGGGCGACGACAACAGCAGCTCGGTGGCCAAGGTCGGACCTTACCTCATTGAAGGGGATGCGTGTCATTGCTTTCTGTGCACAGATTCAGGCTCGGGATACTTTACTGTACGCCCTTGAGCCGACAGCTGCAACGAGCAGAACCTTGCACGTGTTTGCTGGTCGGCTACCGGTGTTCTAGTGGCCGTGGTGGCTGCGGTCTGCACTTTCATGAGCACGGATCCCTGAATCGAAGCGGCCGACGCCGCGGCACGGCACGGCTTGAGAGAATGAACCCGACTGGCACAGATGCGGCGCTCAGTCAGGTAGTTGTAGCGGCAGCTCGGGTTTGCAACAAGCACGACAAGAAGTGTTCTCGGGTTGTGAGTGTTCCTGGCGAGTTGTAGCAGGCGTCGAAGGATTCGAGGATACGAGTAGAACCGATCATTGAACCGGGTTACTTCCTCCCCGAGTTGCGCCCAGGTCAGATTTTTGTATTCCGCCACCGGGTATGTGAGCGTGTCGTATTGCCAATCTCTCGGGTAATCATCCGACTGAATCCTGCCCTCGCGCATATAGTTCCGTGCCCGGAAGCGGCGTCAAGATCAAAAGGTTTGCAGCATCCACGCCGTATTCCTCGGCAGTGCGAGCGACCATGCCCCCACGCTCAGTTTCGATATCGCAGGCTGGCGCCGACCCCGCCCACCTCGGCGAGCAGTGTCGCATCCTCGATGAGTCTACATCGCGCCCCTGTCTGCTTGGCCTGTGCCAGGATGGTTTCGGACAGCTTGTCGCTCTCACCGGTGGAGGACGTGCTCTCAACCCGCCGGGGACCCTGCTCTTCTTCGTCTCCCCGGAACTGCTTGAGAGACGTGCTCAGGAGCACTTCTTCCACCTGACCTTTGGAAAGCGCGGCGAGCACATCGGGAACGCCCACCACCGCCAGCCCGCCCGACAGGTAGTCTCCGATCAGGTGCTCTACCTTTTCGGAATCATCTCTGGCATCTTGACGGCGCATTGCTGCCAGAGTAGCCTCCAGGACCTGGCGTTCAGGAGTGCAGATGTCCAGCCGCAGTACATCGATTACCTTGGCCGCGAGAAAGGGCGAAAGCTGCTTCTTGAGGAGTGGAATCACCACCTGGTCGCCAGCAAACACGATGTATTGAATCCCCTCCTGGCGCACCACCCGATCAAGAACTTTGAGTACCTCTTTGGCATGGTGCTGGTGATAGTTCTGCAAATGCCGCTGATAGCGTGCCTGCGACCAGCCGGTCGTCTGAGTACGGCTAATTTTCGTGCTCTCGACCCGGTCTTCGGAGATGGTGCTTCTCAGACCGAACACGAACAGGCGAGCGGAGTCAGTGTCCGCGACGACCGCCGCGTAGCGCGGGAACTGTTTGGTGACGAAGGCCAACGTGTAGAGATGCGGCTGGTGATCGACGTAGATCTCGTTCCGTTCCAGCGGAGCGTTCAACTGCACCGTCTCGAAGAAGCTCTCCGCGGCGCAGGCGAACAGCGCGAGGCCGTTCGTGGAGGGCCGCA
>DATBZX010000004.1:0-10043 GCA_036512955.1 Terriglobales bacterium | reverse complement strand
CGATCGTCTTGGTCACTGCCTGCCTCTGGCTCATCGTCAGTCCCATCACCGAGACCTACCGGCAGCCCGTGCTCCAGACCGGCAGGCGCGCTCTACGCGCGCATTCCTTGATGAGTCAACGAACCCACCTACGCGCGCATTCTTGATGAGTCAACGCGCCCTATTGACAACGTACTTGCCCTTCGGTTAAATGACGTATCAGAAGCAAGAGTACTGCTCATATGAGCGAGTGACACGATCTGAACCATTGTTGGCCCCGCGCAACACGCATCGCCTGGCCTCCTCTCCTGTCAGGGGAGGGAGTCCGGAGTTATCTGATCCACAAGTTTTCCGAATTAGGGCAAGATTACTACTTAATTGGATTCTGAGAGGAAGAGCATGGTTAATCTAGATGGCAGTCAGTTTGGCGGCATAACCAGACGGGACGCGTTGCGGGGCACACTGCTGGCCACCTCGGCGTTAGTACTTCCCGGTCTCTTGGCGTCTTGCAGCAGCTCAGGAACAAAGACGGGCGGAACCTCCGGTGCAACCGTTAGTGGAGGAGCTCCAGACTGGAAGCAGTTCCAGGGAACTACTCTGAATTTCATCTCTGAGAATACTGCCCCCAGTGCAGCTATTGCTGCCGATTCTGCGGCCTTTACTCAGAAAACCGGGATGACCGTCAAGATCCAGCAGATGGAGCTTGCCGCACTCGTGCAGAAGGTTGCTCTGGACTTTGGATCGGGTGGGGCGTCATACGACGTCATCTACGCGGATCCCTACCAAGTACTCGCGCCATACTACAAGGGACTCGTCGACCTGAATGTGTTCGCGAAGGACAAGTCTCTTCCGCCAATCCCTGGAGGGATTGAAGACTTCATTCCGTCACAGCTTCTGACGACCGGCAGATTCTTGGATGAAACCAAGTTGTACGCATTGCCGTACGATTGCCCCACAATGATCTGGATCTACCGCAAAGATGTCTTTGCAAAATTCAAGGGCCAAATGTCGCAAGCGCTTGGGTTCGACCCAACTCCTTCTGACAACACCACGTGGGAACAGTATTACCAGATTGCGAAGTGGTTTAATGATAACAAAGCTAAGACGGGTATCCCGTACGGCACCGGCCATCAAGCTAAGCAGCACGACTCGCTGATGTGTGACTTCTCCAACATTTTGACATCTTATGGTGGAGGTTACTTCGCTGACGATACAAAGGTTGGCGGAATCGGTTCAACGACTCCGGGCAAATGTATGCTAGATTCCCCGGAGGCGATCCAGGCTGCTGAGTTCTACAACAAGTTGCTTTCCATCGCGAATCCTGGATCTACGACATGGGACTGGAATGGGGCGGACGCGGGGTTCCAAGCAGCTCAGATGGTGATGGTCCCTAACTGGCACGAGTATGCATCGGGGGATGTCGCCAAGTTTGGCGAAAACGTTGGTTTCTTCCGACTGCCGAAAGGCCCGAAGCGGAGTGCAAGTATCTTCGGAGGCACCGGAGTCTCCATCAACGCAAACGCCTCGGAGAAGCAGCAGAAGGCAGCGTGGCTGTTCCTTCTTTGGGCCACATCGGCCGAGACTCAAGTTGCGGACCTCAAGTCCAAGGTCGGTGGAGGGACTCCCACAAGGACTTCGGTCTACGAGATGCCGGAAGTCGTTCAGAACAGCAAGTGGCCATCGACGATGCCCAATCTTCTTGCGACAGGCGCTGCGAGAGAGGCTTGGAAGCCGGAGAACGCCTACCTGCGGCCCAAGATTCCGCAGTGGAACCAAGTGGACACGGTAGTGTTCACGGAGCTGTCGAAGATGCTGGCCGGTCAGCAGTCACCCTCAACGGCGATGAAGTCGGCAAAACAGCAGATCGACAAAATTGTCGGTGCATAGCGACGATGTCGTGACCTCGGCCACAAGGAATCGCAAATATCCGCTGGGCGGGCCGTCGAAAGGAGGCACCTCCTCCCTATCCACGCGCCGAAAGAAGAGTCGCTGGATACCGTCATTCGAACTGCGGATGATGCTACCCGCGATCGTTCCGCTAGCGGTATTATCTTTGATCCCATTCGGCTATCTGATATGGATGAGCGTGAGCAAAGTCACGCTCATCGGTGGAGTAAGCCTAACGGGAGTTGGCGGGGACAACTGGTCCAAGATGTTCAGTGACCCCGCGGTGTGGGCGAGTTGGAAAATTAGCGCTTTCTATTTCGTCGCCACCGTGGGGATAGAGATGTTGCTAGGTGTTGGGATAGCGATCCTCGTACATGAGCGTTTATTTGGCCGTAACATTTTGGTCTCTATATTGCTAATGCCGATGTTTGTGGCACCTGTTATAGTTGGTTTGTTGGGACGTTTCCTTACGGATTCAAGTTTCGGTCTGTATAGTTGGCTGCTAAGGTTTGTCGGTATTGACAACAACGTCCTTGGAAGCCCAAGAACGGCACTTGCAGCTGTTGTGGCCATCGACGTCTGGGAGTGGACGCCTCTCATCATGCTGATTACTCTTGCCGGACTGTCTGCGGTTCCCCAGCCTTTGATTGAAGCAGCGTCGTTGGACGGTGCAGGCTATTTTAAACGCCTGTGGTACGTGGTCATTCCTTCAATATCAGGAGTGCTCCTCGTCGCCCTATTGATACGTGCAATGGACGCGATCCGGTTCTTTGACATCATCTGGATCACGACGAACGGCGGACCAGCAGATACAACGAAGATTATCCCGCTTCGTCTCTACGAGATCGCTTTCCGGTTCTTTGACCTAGGATACGCTGCGGTAATAGGGCTAACTATGCTCTTGTTCAGCATAATCGTGGCGAATCTCTTTGTTGCCCTGCTGGAGAAGAAGAAGGGGGCAGCGCAGTGATAGCTCGCCGTAGTCGTTTTGCTTCAGTTGTCCTTCAAATATTGACGGTTCTCGTGGTTCTCTTTACCGCCGTCCCGCTCGTCTGGATGGCTTTGAGTTCCATCAAGCCGACGAACGACATAATGAGCCATGATCCGGTATTCTTTTTCCGTCCTACGCTTGAACACTACAGAGGGCTTTTCACGAATGGCAACCACGTGGATCGCTACTTCGTGAACAGCCTTGTAGCGGCGGGCGTGTCGTCGCTGATCGCCACGGCGCTCGGTGCTTTAGGAGGTTACGGGCTTTCGCGATCTACAATGCGCGGAAAGCGGCACTTGGCATTCTGGATAATCTCGACGCGGATGGCGCCGATTGCTGCGGTTCTCTTGCCGCTTTTTCTTATCTTTCGGCGACTGGGTCTCCTCGACTCGCTCTCGGGTTTGGTAGTTGCCTACTTGACTTTCAATCTTCCTTTTGCAATTTGGATCATGGCGGCTTTCTTTGATAGCCTTCCAGGTTCGCTTGAGGAAGCAGCCCGGGTTGATGGATGCTCAAGATGGGCCGCATTTTGGCGGATCTCCTTGCCGTTGACGAGGGCTGGGCTCGTGACGACTTGGATTCTCTGCCTGGTCTTCTCTTGGAATGATTATTCATTTGCCCAGACGTTTTCTGGAACATCTTCCCAAACACTCCCTATAGCTGCAACGCAACTGATCACGCAGACAGGAATTGACTGGGGTCAGTTAACTGCCGTGGGCGTCATTGTTGTTGTGCCGATGGTCATTGCGGGACTGGCCGTTCGACGCTGGCTTGTGACCGGGTTGACGCTGGGTGCGGTGACGGGAGAGTGAGATAACCATGTCTAGCTTTGGAGCCAATGCGACGACCTGTATTTGATGCGGCGTTCTCGGTCATACACGATGAATAGTTTCTCTTCAGAGACGAGAAGGTAATGGCTGTTTTGGATGCGTTTGACTTGACCGGGCGAGTCGCCGTTGTGACCGGCGGTAACCGCGGACTTGGGCTTGCTTTTGCTCGAGCTTTGGGCGAGGCCGGCGCTCGGGTGGCCATCGCCGCACGGGATTCCGAGAGGTCGGCTGCCGCGTTGGCTGAGGTGAGGGCGGTGTGGCCTGATGCGATTGCGGTGACGTTGGATGTCACAAAGCGTGAAGATGTGTACAGGATGTTGGAGACTGTGACGGCGCGACTGGGGCCGGTGGATGTTCTGGTCAACAATGCTGGGGCGTGCATCCATCGGCCCTCTTTGGAGGTCACCCCTGAGCAATGGAACGAGGTTATGCGGGTCAATCTTGACGGTGTTTGGAACTGCTGCCAAATCATCGGTGAGCAAATGGTGGGACGGCGTAGCGGCGTAATCGTTAATGTAGGGTCCATCTCGGCTCTCATCGTTAATCGGCCACAGTGGCAGCCGGCATATAACTCTTCGAAGGCCGCCGTTCATCAACTGACCAAGTCGTTGGCCGCAGAATGGGCGCCGTATGGCGTGCGTGTCAATGCGTTGGCGCCCGGCTACATGAAGACAGAGATGGCTCAGGTCGACGAGCCCAGGTTCCATCGCTACTGGATTGAGGACGCCCCGATGGAGAGATGCGGCGTGCCGGCAGAACTTGGTGCGACGATGGTTTATCTGGCGAGTGACGCTTCGGCTTTTATGACCGGCTCTATTCTTGTCATAGATGGCGGCTATACGCTGTTCTAGCGTTTACAGATGGGGTCTCGGGATGGTCGTGACACTGCCTTAGCAGAGAGCTTTACCGGACGACATATTTTTGAAAAGACTGGAATACCTGGGAAGCGCTGGGAGTGATGATGAAGGCCGCTGTTATCTATAGGCCTGGTCAAGTGGAGATCACTACGTTGCCTGATCCCACTCCGGGGCCACGGGATGTGGCTGTTGCAGGTTGCGGTATCTGCGGCACCGATTTGCATATTCTTGATGGAGAGTTCGCCCCTTCATTGCCGATCGTGCCCGGGCATGAGTTCGCAGGCGAAGTGGTAGCGGTCGGTAAGTCGGTGTCGGAACTGATGGTCGGGGATGTGGTGGCGGTAGATCCGTCGCTGTACTGCGGCGAGTGCTATTACTGTAGACGTGGTCGCGGTAATCTGTGTGAGCGTTACAATGCTATAGGTGTAACGACGGCTGGAGCTGCCGCTGACTACACTCTGGCACCGGTAGCGAACTGTTTTCGGTTGCCTAAGGGGGTAGATGCAGCCGAGGCGGCGTTGATTGAGCCCCTCTCGTGCGCAGTGAGAGGATTCGACATTTTGCAGCCACAGATGGGAGACCATTTCCTCATCTATGGCGCGGGCACCATGGGCCTCATGATGATGGAGCTCGCAAAGCGTTGTGGCGCGGCCAGCGTAAGCATGGTTGACATTAATCCGTCACGGCTGGCAACGGCGCGTCTCCTCTCGTGCACCGCAGCAGTTTCAAGCACGGATGAACTGGATCGTCCGCGCGGATGGGACGTTGTGATCGACTGCACGGGTGTCGTGGCCGCGATAGAGGACGGTCTGGCGCGCGTGGCGCCTGGCGGGACATTCCAGCAGTTCGGAGTTTCAAGTGAGAGCGCTGTTGCGCGCTTTGAACCGTATAAGATATTTAGTCGAGAGATCAGAATCGTTGGTTCGAGGGCAGTATTGCACAGCTATGAGCGGGCCGGGGAACTCTTCCTCGCAGGGGTCATCCCTGCGGGCGTGATGATCAGTCACTGCTTTGCCCTGGAGGACTATTCCAAGGCATTGCAACAGTTCAAGGATGGGGTTGGAGGGAAGATACAGGTTCAGCCGAAGCTCGCTGGGTTGGCCGGAAACGTCCGCTTGGTGGGTGGGGAGAACCGCATTGGAGATCGCTGAAGTGCAACCACGAAAGGTTTGAGGTGACCCGATGAGAACAGTTGTTCTGCGTGGTCCGAGGGACATCGTCCTGGAGGATCGCCCTATGCCCAAACCGGCGGACCGAGAGGTCCTTGTGCAGGTCCGGGCAGTGGGTGTGTGTGGTTCGGATACTCATTACTACGAGCACGGCCGCATAGGGAATTTCGTGGTGGAGTCGCCACTTGTCTTGGGCCACGAGGCTTCTGGTGTCATCGTAGGAGTCGGGCACGGTGTCAGCGAAGGTCGGGTTGGCGAACGCGTGTCGATTGAGCCGGGCGTACCAGATATGACGTGTCCACAATGTCTTTCGGGTCGCTATAATCTCTGCCCAAGCATGCGTTTTTTCGCAACGCCGCCGATCGATGGCGCATTTGCTGAGTACGTAACCGTTCATGAGTCGTTCGCCCATGTTGTTCCTTCCAACATCAGCGACGAAGGTGCGGCTTTGTTAGAACCTCTATCGGTCGGGGTTTGGTCTTGCCGAAAGGGCGCGGTGGCGCCTGGGTCGCGGGTACTGATTACGGGCGCCGGTGCCATAGGCTTGATTAGCATGCAATGTGCACTTGCCAGTGGAGCAACGGAGGTCGTAGTCTCTGATATTAACCCGGTTCGGCTTGCCTTGGCCAAAGAACTGGGAGCGACCGCGGTCATCGATGCTGGCGAGGGTGGTCTCGGTGAATTGGATATGGCACCTGATGTTCTGATCGAGTGTTCTGGGCACCCGCCGGCGATCGGGGAGGCGATTAGCAAGCTTGCACCGGCTGGCCGGGCTGTCCTCGTTGGAATGGGAGGTGACGAGATTCGGCTGCCTCTGGCTGTTGTCCAGCAGCGTGAGATCGTTGTGACGGGTACGTTCCGCTACGCCAACACGTGGCCAACCGCAATTTCCTTGGTAGCGTCAGGACGAATCAGCTTGGACCGACTGGTTACCGGCCGCTATCGCTTGGACGAGGCCGAAGCTGCACTTGTCTCCAGCCGTGACGACAAGACTGCTGTCAAGGCCGTCGTCTATCCGCAGAAATGACGGCGAAAGCAGGGTCGTCTGATGCGATGCGGGCGCTCCTGAGGAGTTGGAAGGAGTTGTTTGACCCACAAATAGTAGTAGGGACACAACCATGGGCACCGTTCGAAAGCGTTAGGTGCGCACCGCCGCTCACGGCTGCAAACGCAAAGGCTCCGAGGTTGGCTCTGTGATGCGACATCGGCGGGGTTTGGCAGTCCGGTTGGACGAGGAGAAGCAGTTGTCAGGAGCTGGGGGTCAGGATGTGCCTGCACGGCGTTAGACGTCGCCGCGTCGGTTCGCAGGGCGTTCAGCCACCGGCTCTCACCCCTAGGAAGAGACCATGAGAGCACTGAATGCGGATGCGCTTGCCAGCTTCGACGCCAGCTTGCCGACGCCGACCTATGACCGCACACGGGTCCGCACGGGAATCGTGCACATCGGAGTGGGCGGTTTCCACCGCGCTCATGAGGCCGCGTATCTCGACCAGCTGATGAACGAGGGCAAGGCCCTTGACTGGGGGGTCACCGGGGTCGGGCTGCTTGCGCAGGACCGCCGCATGCACGAGGTCATGACCGCTCAGGACTGCCTGTACACGTTGGTCGTCAAGCATCCGGACGGATCGCTGCATCCTCGGGTTGTCGGCTCGATCATCGCGTACCTGTTCGCCCCCGACGACCCCGAGGCCGTCCTTGAGCTGATGGCCGATCCGGGCATACGGATCGTCTCCCTGACCATCACCGAGGGGGGGTACCTCGTGAACCAGATCACCGGAGAGTTCGACGCCGACGACCCGGGCATTCGGCAGGACCTTCGGGCGGGCTCCACTCCCAGCACCGCTTTCGGTTTCATCACTGAGGCGCTGTCACGCCGCAGGGCGCGCGGCGTCCCCCCGTTCACGGTGATGTCGTGCGACAACATCCCGGGCAACGGTGAGGTCGCACTCAAGATGATCAGTGCGTTCGCACGTCTGAAGGACCCCGAGCTCGCGGACTGGCTGGAGAGGGAGGTCAGCTTCCCGAACTCGATGGTCGACCGGATCACCCCGGTCACGACCGAAGCTGACAGGGCCCTGCTCGCCGAGCGGTTCGGTGTCGAGGATGCCTGGCCGGTCGTCTGTGAGCCGTTTATGCAATGGGCGTTGGAGGACAGCTTCAGTGCTGGTCGTCCGCCCTTCCAGGACGTCGGCGTCCAGATGGTCCACGATGTCGAGCCCTACGAGCTGATGAAGCTACGCCTGCTCAACGCCAGCCATCAGGCGCTGTGCTACCTGGGATACCTCGCGGGCTACCGGTACGCGCATGAAGTCTGCCAGGACCCTGTCTTCACGAGTTTCCTTCTCGGCTATATGGATCACGAAGCGACCCCCACGTTGGCTCCGGTTCCTGGCGTGGATCTGCAGCAGTACAAGCTTCAGCTCATCGAGCGCTTTGCCAACCCGGAGATCCGTGACACCTTGGCACGTCTGTGTGCGGAGAGCTCCGATCGAATTCCCAAGTGGCTGCTTCCGGTCATCCGGGAACAGCTCGCCACCGGCGGTGAGATCGCGCGGTCAGCCTTGGTGGTTGCCGCCTGGGCACGGTATGCCGAGGGCCAAGACGAGCAGGGCCAACCGATAGAGGTCGTCGACAGGCTCCGAGACCAGCTGATCGCCAGAGCTCGGGGCCAGCGCGAGGAACCCCTGATCTTCATCTCTGACCGTGACCTCTTTGGTGACCTCGTCGACAACGAACGGTTCGCCCTCGCCTACCGCTCGGCCCTTGACTCGCTGCACAGCCTGGGTGCCCTTGGCACGCTGCAGGCATTGCAGGCCATGACGGAGAACCAGGCTTGAGGGGAGAGGACTTGTCAATGTCAGCTGGTCGACGGACGCTGGTCGCCGGAGTGGACTCCTCGACCCAGTCCACCAAGGTGGTGGTCTGCGATGCCGACACTGGTGAGGTGCTCCGCCAGGGGTCGGCCAGCCATCCGGGCGGCACCGAGATCCATCCGGACCTGTGGTGGCAAGCGTTCACGCAGGCGACTGCCAGTGGGCTGCTCGAGCAGGTTCAGGCCATCGCCGTAGGAGGTCAACAGCACGGGATGGTCACCCTGGACGACGCGGGCGAGGTCGTCCGACCGGCGTTGTTGTGGAACGACACGCGCTCTGCGTCCGCGGCGCGCGACCTGGTCGCCGAGCTCGGCGGCCCCGCGGCTTGGGCGAACGCCGTTGGATCAGTACCACTGGCCGCTTTCACCGTCACCAAGCTTCGCTGGCTGGCGCAGCACGAGCCCGCGCTCGCGAACCGGGTCCGGGAGGTGTTGTTGCCACATGACTGGCTCACCACGCGCATTCTCGGGGGCGGCGCGATTCAACCTGGCGCGGCGGTCACGGATCGCGGCGACGCCTCGGGTACCGGATACTGGTCGCCGCTGAGCGGGCAATACCGCACCGACCTGATAGAGCTGGCGTTCGGCCGGCTGCTCGGAACACCACGTGTTCTTGGTCCCAGCGAGGCTGCGGGTGAGACTACTGGCGGGATGCTCGTGGCCGCCGGTACGGGCGACAACATGGGTGCCGCACTCGGGCTCGGACTGGAAGCCGGGGATGTCGTGGTCTCGCTGGGGACCAGCGGCACAGTCTTCGGCGTCCATACCGCTCCGACGACGGATGCGACTGGAGTCGTTGCAGGATTCGCCGACGCCACGGGGCGTTTCCTGCCCCTGGTCTGCACACTCAACGCGGCCAGGGTGCTTACGGCTGCCGCCGCGATGACGGGGACCGATCTGGTCGGGCTGGACCGCCTGGCGATGAGCGCCGAGCCGGGCGCCGGCGGTCTCGTCCTGCTGCCCTACCTCGACGGCGAACGCACCCCTGACCTTCCCGACGCCACCGGCACCCTGGGTGGGCTCACCCGCGCCAACGCCACACCGCAGAACCTCGCGCGTGCGGCTGTGGAAGGGATGCTGTGCGGTCTCGCTGATGGGATGGACGCCCTGAGGGCGCAAGGACTGAAGACTCGGCGGGTGCTCCTCATCGGCGGCGCCGCTCGATCCCTGGCTGTGCAGGAGATCGCCCCGAGTATCTTCGGCGCACCCGTGACGGTGCCGGCGCCTTTCGAGTACGTGGCGATCGGCGCCGCCCGTCAAGCTGCCTGGGCATTAGATACCAGAGCTGGTAAGCCGGACTTGCCCCACTGGTCCGCAGACACGTCGGCTGTGCGCCCTCTGGGCGACCCGGCCGCGGGGGAACGTGTGAGGAGCGCTTACGGTCAGCTCCGGGAGACCGTCCATCCCTGATCACAGTCATCGGTGCGCCAGAATTCAAGCGGTCAGTCAGTGGGCTTG
>DATBZX010000003.1:0-22398 GCA_036512955.1 Terriglobales bacterium | reverse complement strand
ATGAAGCGCCTGTTTCGCGACGCCGGGCTGCCCATCGTGAAGCATGTCACAGTGCTGCGCAGCGCGTGGCGTGAGCAGCCGAAGAAGGCGCGCAAACTGATCGAGGGCGCGCTGAAGTATCCCGTGTTCGTGAAGCCCGCGAATTTGGGCTCGTCGGTGGGCATCAGCAAGGTGCACGATTCGTCCGAATTGGCGGCGGCCATGGACGATGCCGCCCAGTTTGACCGCAAGCTGGTCATCGAGCAGGGCGTGGGCGGCACCAAAGCCAAGGCGCGCGAGATCGAGTGCTCGGTGCTGGGCAACGATAATCCCATGGCCTCGGTGCCAGGGGAGATTGTGCCCATCAAGGAGTTTTACGATTACGACGCCAAGTACCTGGTGGAAGGTTCGCGGCCGATCATCCCGGCCAAGCTGCCGAAAGGCAAGTTGAAGGAAGTGCAGCGGCTGGCGATCGCGGCATTCCAGGCGGTTGATTGCGCCGGTTTGGCGCGGGTGGATTTCCTGATGGATCCGCGCTCGGACAAGATTTACGTCAACGAGATCAACACCATGCCCGGATTCACCTCGATCAGCATGTATCCGAAGTTGTGGGCGGCCAGCGGCGTGCCCTATGCCGAACTAATCGACCGGCTCATTCTGTTTGGGCTGGAGCGCCACGCGGAGAAGAAGCAGAACCAGTACAGCCGTTAGGGGAAGAAGTTTCAAGTTTCGAGCAAAGACCAGTTCTGCGGCGCCGATGCCTGTGGTAGCTACGCGCAATACGGCAGTTCACGGGGCTCGGGCATCCCCGCTAACCTCGGCTTGATCTGTCCGTCTATTTTCCTGCAGGGAGCGATGCTGTGTGGGCATAAAGTGGCGGCCTCTCCTCCAGGACAGCATGCCCCCAGGCACCGCAAACTGCACTCTCCTTTCGCAGGGAACCAAGCCAAGCTCCTTCACGTACAACAAAGTGGAGGAGCTTGTGCGCAAAATTATTCTGGTTCTTTCCTTCTCTCTCCCCTTGCTGGCCCTGACGGCCTTGGCCCAGGACTGGTCGAAGTCTTACACCGTGAGCGGGAAACCATCGCTGCGTGTCGATACCAACGACGCCGCCATCGAAATCACTCGCGGGACGAGCAACACCATTGCGGCCCGCGTGATTGCCGAGGGCTACAAGAACGGCGCTGCTGACCTGCATATCACCGAACGTCAGGACGGCGACAAGGTTGAGCTTTCCGTGCGGTTTCCCAGCGACGTCGGAGTCCACTTCGGGTGGAACAATCGCAAGGCCCGCATTGAAGTGCAGGTGCCGCAGGAAACCACGCTCGACCTGCACTCCAGCGACGGCCACATTAATGTGGACGGGACCACCGGGCCGGCCAAGATCGACACCAGCGACGGCGCGGTAGAAGTGCACAACTTCACCGGCAATATTCGCGCCCGCACCAGTGACGGACACATCACGGTCGATGGCGTGGTCAACGAAGTGTACCTGAGCAGCGGCGATGGCCATATCGAGTTCACGGCGCGCGAGGGATCGAAGATGGCCCGCGGCTGGCTGCTACACACCGGCGATGGCCGGGTGGAAGTCAAGCTGCCGAGCGACTTTGCGGCCGAGTTGTCGGCCCACACCGGCGATGGCCGAATTTTGCTCGACTTTCCGGTGACGGTCAACGGCGATATCGGGCGCTCGCGGGTCCGTGGCAAGCTGAACGGCGGCGGCGAGTTGCTCGAGATCACCACCGGCGACGGCAGCATCCACGTGGGGAAACTGTAGGTCGTTTATGGGAATGGCCGCAACGGTGCGGCCGTGTTGTGTCTGCTGGTCGCGATGGCGGGTAGTAAACTGTAGTCGTCATGACCTTGTTCGAAGCCAAACAGTACGACCCAGTTGCCGCACGCAAGAAACGCAACCTCATCACTGCCATCGTGGTTCTGCTACTGATTGTCGCGGTGCTGGGTTGGAACTTCCGCTACTGGCCGGCCGAGCACGCAGTGGACACGTTCTTCGCGGCCCTGCAGCAGCAAGACTACGAGAAGGCCTACGGCATCTGGAACCACGATCTGGAGTGGAAGCAACATCCGCAGAAATACTCGAACTATGCGTTCCAGGACTTCATGAAGGACTGGGGACCCGGCGGCGAATGGGGCCTCATCAAGAGCTATCACGTCGATGGCTCGGCGATTCCCAAAGGCGGTAACGGCACCAAGTTCGACGTTGCCAGCAGCGGCGTGGTGGTGGTGGTGACAGTCAACGAACGCATCGGCCAGAAAGCCCACGTCTGGGTGGAGAAGTCGGACAAGACACTGGGGTTCTCGCCGTTCTAGGGGAGTGCTTGGCTCTCACAGGATTGAGTTTGTCGACCTGCGAAACGGGGTTAGAATGGGTGTGGGGAGGTGACCTTATGAAGATGGCGATACTGCACGACAGCGCCGAGCTCCCCATGTACGGCCTTTCAGAGGCTGCTCTTTACCTTCGCGTACCAATAAAGACCTTAGAGTACTGGACGATGGGACGCGGCAAAACCCCGCCTCTGGTTCGAGCCGCTGGCCGACACCCTCGATCTTTGTCGTTCATGAACCTGCTGGACTGTCACATGCTGGCCGCCATGCGGACGCTATATGATCTGAGGCTTCCGAAAATCAGAAAGGCCGTAGCCTACCTGTCGAGCCACTCCAATTTTCGGCACCCTCTTATCGAAGAACCCCTGTACACGAATTGTGTCGACGTTTTGATTAAGGACTTGGATAAGCTGGTAAACATTTCGCGCGGCGGCCAGTTCGTGATACCCGAAATAGTGGGAGTGCATTTGGCTCGGATTGAACGAGATCCAAAGGGGTTGTTCAAGTTCTTCCCATTTGTGCGAGAGCGCAGCGCCGGAGAACCCAAGTTCATCGTTATCAACCCTGCAATTGGTTTTGGCAAACCCGTAATTGCCGGTACAGGAATCTCTACGGCGGTAATCGCGTCGCGATTCAACGCGAGAGAATCAGTTCCCGCCCTAGCTGAAGAATATGGCCTCGATCCGCAACAGGTCGAAGAGGCTATCCGCTGGGAAACCCGAGCAGTTGCGGCTTGACGACTTTGTCCTTTACTTAGACGAGAATCTGGACAACTGCAAGCCAATCGTACAAGCCCTGGTGGAGAGCGCCGTAAGATTCGAGCGCCACGCCGACCATTTTCGACGCGGTGAGCGTGACGAGGTGTGGTTAAGCTTCGTAGGAACGAACGGATGGGCTGTTCTGACGAAGGACAAGAGAAACAGATACAACGAGTGGGAGCGACAAGCGATCCAACTGAATCGGGTGCGCGAGTTCTACTTCGGGTCAGGGAACTTCAATGCCGAAGAAATGGCTACCGCATTGAGAACTGCCCTCCCTGAAATGAGGCGAATATTCAGAGCGGAAAGTCCGCCGTTTGTTTGCAGCATTACGAGGTCCGGCAGTGTAATTGTATTGTTCGACCAGCACGGGTCCACTCACGAGAGACGCTGTGCCAACAAGCTGCCGCCCAAGAAGTAAACGTCGTTGCTTTATCAACTCACTCCGGATGCGCCGACGCCACGCTGAAGTGGTTGACGGCTTTCTGAAGTGACTCTTCGTCCTGTATGTTGACGCAGGAGCGTGATTTGTCGATCTGTTTCATCAGGCCGCAGAGCACCTTGCCCGGGCCGACTTCCACGTAGTTCTGCACTCCCAGCTCAATCAGCGTGCGCATTGACTTGACCCACTGCACCGCTTCCGTCACCTGGCGGATGAGCGCGTCGCGGCTTTGATCGCCGGTGGTGACCAGCGTGGCATCGACGTTGCAGATCACCGGGACTTCTGAGTTGTGGAATGTAAGCGCGTGCAAATCATCGGCTAGCCGGTCTTGCGCGGGCTGCATGAGCGCGCAATGGAAGGGTGCGCTCACCGGCAGAATCAGGGCGCGCTTGGCACCGCGTTCTTTGGCTAGAGCTGCCGCGCGTTCCACGGCGGCTTTGTTGCCTGAAATCACGGTCTGGTCGGGGGAATTCAAGTTGGCTGCCTGGCAGACTTCTCCCTGCGCGGCTTCGGCGCAGATCTGCTCCACCTGCTCGGCAGGCAGCGCGAGGATGGCGGCCATTGCACCTACCCCAACGGGCACCGCTTCCTGCATGTACTTGCCGCGATTGCGCACGGTACGAACCGCGTCTGCGAACGACAGCGTCCCGGCAGCGACGTTGGCGGAATACTCGCCCAGGCTATGTCCCACAACGTAGGAGGGCGTGATTCCCTTCGACTGCAGCACCCGCCAGACCGCAACCGAAACTGTCAGGATGGCTGGCTGCGTAATCTCCGTGAGTTTGAGCTGGTCTTCCGGGCCTTCGAAGCAAAGCTGCGAAAGCTTGTAACCCAGCGCCGCGTCGGCCTCATCGAAGGTTTCCCGCGCCACCGGGTACATGGCCGCCAGTTCACGGCCCATGCCGACGGACTGCGAACCTTGTCCGGGAAACAAGAACGCGATCGGAGACGAGTGCGAGGTCATGAAGCCAGCCTGAAACCTGGGATAAACAGCGAACAGCGGGAGGCAGCACGGAAGTCCGAAGTTATTTCACTCCTCTGTGGCAAATTCGAGTTCCCTCAGGGGCTAAAGCCCATTGTCTATTCTGCTCAGAGCGGCACGGCTGAAGCCGTGCCCTTTCAAATCTGCTAAGTCAGACCAGAACAACCGCGCGGTTAGTCCATGCCTCGGCCCATCGAGCCGGCCGTCGAAGCGATGGCGGACCTGCCGTTTTGGCCTTCAAGATGGCGGCTGGCATCAGCGAGTTCCCGTTCGATCACGAGGTTCATCTCGCTGGTGGCAAATTCGCTGGCCACGCGGATGGCGTTTTTGATGGCGTTGGCGTTGGACGAACCGTGACTGATAATGCACACGCCCTTAACCCCCAGCAGCGGCGCGCCGCCGTACTCGGAGTAGTCGAGGCGCTTCTTGAAATCGACGAATGCCTGCCGCGACAGCATGAATCCCACCTGTCGGGTAATGGTCGCCTGCAACGACTGCTTCAGCAGGAAGCGCACCGTCTCGGCCATGCCCTCGGAAATCTTCAGCGCAACGTTGCCCACAAACCCATCGCACACCAGTACGTCGGCCTCTCCGTTGAACAGGTCGCGCCCTTCGACATTGCCGACGAAGTTCAGGGGCAGTTCCTTGATCAGCTTGAAGGCTTCCTTGGTAAGTTCGTTGCCCTTGGATTCTTCTTCGCCAATCGAGAGCACTCCTACGCGGGGATGTTCGGAAGTCGGAAAGCGGTCAGCAAATATCGTGCGGAAATAGACGTCGCCCATGATGGCAAACTGCTGCAGATTTTGCGGCTTGGAATCGACGTTGGCGCCGACATCGATGAGGATGGTCGCCGTGCCCTGGGCGGTGGGAAATACCGCAGCCAGCGCGGGACGGTCCACGCCGGGCAACGTCCCCAGCACCATCTTGGCGGTGGCCATGCAGGCTCCGGTGTTGCCGGCGCTCACGAATCCGGCGGCCTTGCCGTCGCGCACCAGGCGCAGTCCCACACGCATCGAGGAGTCGCGCTTGGAACGCACCGCCTGCGCGGCCTTCTCGTGCATGCCAATCACTTCCGAGGCATGGACTATTTCAATCGGCAGACGCTGCCACAGCGGGTGCAGGCGAAGTTCCTTGCGGATGACGGCTTCGTTGCCCACCAGCAACACTTCCACGTCAAGGTGACGGGCAGCGAGTATCGCGCCATCGACTTCGGGTTTAGGCGCGCGGTCAGCGCCCATCGCGTCAAGGGCAATCGTGGTGGACATACTTGGCGGTTCGTCCGTACTTCCCTGCCGGTCCCGGTGGACGGGTGGGTTAGCTCTTGGCTTCTTTCTGTTCGATCACTTCGCGGCCATTATAGAAGCCGCACTTGGGGCACGCACGATGCGGCAGTTTGCGCTCGTGACAGTTAGGGCAATCGGACAGCGTCGGCGCCGTCAGGTGATCGTGGGAGCGGCGCTTGGACGTTCTCGCCTGGGAATGGCGCCGTTTCGGATTAGGCATGAAAAACCTCGCATCAGGACCGCACAAATATAAGTGGCGATCGGAACTTTAGCTTTGCAGCTTATTTTTTAAGTCACTCAGCGCGGCCCAACGCGGATCGCTGGGTTGCTGACAATTACATGGCTCGACATTCAGGTTGCTTCCGCAATGCGGGCACAGTCCCTTGCAGTCTTCGCGACAAACCAGTTTCACGGGCGTTGCCAGCAGCACCTGCTCGCGCAAGACGTCTTCCAGCAGAAGACCTTCGCCCTCATAATAGCCGATTTCGGTGTCCGCCTCGGTAATGGCGACTTCTTCCGCCCGGCGGTCGACACCCAGGGGCCGATACAGCAAATCAAACGTCCATTTGACCGTGTGGGTTAGCGTCTCGAGACAGCGCGCACACGCAACTTCCAGGGTCACATCGAGTCCGCCAACAACGCGGATATCGTCAACGTTTTCCTTGTGCCCGCGGTGCTCGACGATCAGCTCCGCCCGGCCCTTGGTGTGAAGCGGGCCAATCTGGCGGAAGTCGGCACCAAAATCGACCGCTCCGGGCGAAAAATCCTGGTTGAACTCCAGCTTCTGGAGTTGCAAATCAGACACCCGAATCAGCATAGTGGCACCGACCTAACTCCCTAGTGCTCAACCACTTCCCAAACAGCCCAAAAACTCCGGCTGGAACCGGGTCTGGCAGGCCAAGCTCCTAACGGAAAACTCTGGCAGGTACAGACAGGCGGGAGTCGCACTAAGGCAAAGTCTAAGGATAAAGTGCTGAAACGGCAGTGTCAAGGCGGAGCCCGCACGTTCTGATGCAATTTGAGCGGCCCGCGCAACGGCAACTGATCCTGAGGAGCTTGCGCCGCCGGTTCACAAATGGGATGATCGGGTGCGTTTTGTGTGGAGGCTCGACATGTTCTTGAAACGCCGCATTTCTGTGGTCCTCATCACTCTGTGGCTGGTTGCGCTCGCGTCCCCGCTAGTCGCACAGGAGAAGTTCACCACGCCGCTGATTCCGCGCGAGGTGCTGTTCGGCAATCCCGAGCGTACCAGTCCGCAGATCTCACCTGACGGCACACAACTTGGCTACCTGGCGCCGGTCGACGGTGTGCTCAACGTGTGGATTCGCACTCTCGGCAAAAGCGACGACCGGGCGGTGACGGCAGACGCGAAACGCGGCATCCGAAACTTCACCTGGCAGTACGACAACCAGCACGTTTTTTATACCCAGGACGTCGGCGGAGATGCAGATCCGGGCAGCGCAGGTGCAGACGCCGGAAGGTGGAACCATCATCCGCGTGCGCAACGATGGCAAGTCACCGTGGCGCGAGCTCATCAAGTGGGGCCCGGATGAAACCTTCGGCGGAGTTTCCGGCTTTGCTCCCGACAACAAGAAGATCTGGATTGAAACCAGTCTTGACGTGAATGCGGCGCGCCTGCTGGAAATTGATGTCGCGACCGGGGCGCAGAAGATTATCGCCGCCGATCCCCAGTTCGATGTCGAAGGGGTCGTCACCCAACCAAAGACGAACGCGCTGGAGGTTGTAACGTTCGTCAAGCAGCGCACCGAATATGACTTTATCGATCCCAAGGTAAAAGCGGACTATGAGGTCCTGCAGAAGGTGCACGACGGGGACATCACGGGCCTGTCGCGGAACCTGGCTGACGACAAGTGGATCGTAACTTATGTCACCGACGATGGCCCAGCTTACTTCTATCTCTACGACCGGCCGTCGAAGAAGGCAACTCTCCTTTTCAGCAACCGTCCTGCGCTGGAGAAGTTCAAGCTGTCGTCCATGAAGCCGATCGAGTACACCGCGCGCGACGGAATGAAGATTTACGGCTATCTCACAGCACCGGCGGGAATGGACGCCAAGAACCTGCCAATGGTTCTCTTCGTTCACGGAGGTCCGTGGGCCCGCGACCAATGGGGCTTCAACCGGTACGCGCAGTGGCTGGCAAACCGCGGATACGCTGTGTTGCAGATCAACTTCCGGGGCTCGACCGGGTACGGCAAGCAATATGTGAATGCCGGTGATCGCCAATGGGCGGGAACCATGCACACCGATCTGCTCGATGGAAAGGAGTGGGCGGTGAAGCAGGGAGTGGCCGATCCCAACAAAGTTTGCATTATGGGCGGGAGCTACGGCGGTTATGCCACTTTGGCCGGCGTCGCTTTCTCTCCGGATGCGTTTGCCTGCGGCGTGGACATTGTCGGGCCTTCGAACCTGAACACATTGCTCAAAACCATTCCCCCTTACTGGTCAACCCTGCTTTCAACCTTTCACAAGCGGATGGGAGACACGGAGGCCGTTCTCAACGCGCAGTCGCCGCTGTTCAAGGCTGACCAGATCAAGGTTCCGCTGCTGATCGGACAGGGCGCGAACGATCCGCGAGTCAACAAAGCGGAGAGCGACCAGATCGTTGCGGCCATGCGCAAGAACGGTAAGGACATTCAGTACTACGTGTTTCCGGACGAAGGTCACGGCTTCGCGCGGCCGGCCAACAACATGGCGTTCAATGCCGCCAGCGAGATTTTCCTGGCCAAGTACCTGGGAGGGCGCGCCGAACCGCCTTCGCCGGCGGAAAGCAAGCTACTAGAAAGCGTCAAACAGTAATAGCGCGCTGAACTCGAACCGGAATGGGTGGCACAGAAGCTCGGGATGCGCAGGTGTCCAGATTCGGGCACCGATTGGCTGACATGGACGTTGCCTCCATCCGGCAAAGCCGCGGAATCCCAATGGAATATGTGAGTTGAACTTCCTGGCGCGTGGCAGCGTAAGTGCTCTTAACCACCGCTAGGGAGATCTCCGCATGCACGATATCCGCATTGCGTTCCGGCAATTCCGCAAATCGCCTGGGTTTGCGTTGACCGTCATTCTTACCATCGCGCTGGGAATCGGCGCGAACACGGCCATCTTCACGCTGGTGCATGCGGTGCTGATGAAGTCGCTGCCGGTGGTCGATCCCAAGACGCTCTACCGGGTGGGCGACAAGGACGACTGCTGCGTCAACGGCGGGTTCCTCGACGACGACGGGGACTTCGACCTGTTCTCGTACGAGTTGTACCGTCATTTCCGCGACACCACGCCGGAGTTTGAGCAACTGGCGGCGATGGAATCCGGCGGCGGCAGGATAACCGTGCGGCGAGGCTCGGAGCCCGCCAAGTCCCTTTACAGCGAGTATGTATCGGGCAATTACTTTTCGACCTTTGGAATCGGACCCTTTGCTGGTCGCGTGTTGATGCCTGCGGACGACGCGGCGGGCGCGGCTCCCGCCGTCGTGATGAGCTATCAGGCGTGGCGCTCGGATTACGGTGGCGATCCTTCCATCGTGGGTTCAACACTGTACATACAGAGGCAGCCGATGACGGTCGTGGGGGTTGCGCCGCCAGGATTTTTTGGTGACCGGATCCGCGAAAATCCACCCGCGTTGTGGATTCCCCTCGCCGCTGAACCTTTGATCGAGAAGGAGACTCCTCTTCTTCATGTGCCAGACAGCAACTGGCTTTACGCGATTGGGCGGGTAAAGCCGGGCGTAAACGTAGGATCATTGCAGGCGAAAATGTCCACCACCCTGCGGGTGTGGCTCGGCAATCACCAGGAATATACCCGCAATGGCGGCTCGACCGTTATCCCCAAGCAGCACGTGGTGATCACGCCCGGTGGGGCCGGCATCCAGAACCTGCAGCAGGAGACTCACAAGGGGCTCTATCTGCTGATGACCATTTCGGCGCTGGTGCTGTTGGTAGCCTGTGCGAACGTGGCCAACCTGCTGCTGGCGCGGGGCGCGACACGCAAGGCTGAAACCTCGATCAGAATGGCGCTGGGTGCGGCGCGCAGCCGTTTGATCCGGCAGATGCTCACCGAGAGCGTGTTGCTGGGCTGTCTTGGAGGACTGGCGGGACTGGCGGTGGCTTACGCCGGAACGCGGACGATCTTGTCGCTGGCCTTTCCCGACGCACCCAATTTGCCGATCGACACCAGTCCGTCACTTCCCGTGCTGGGTTTTGCTTTCCTGCTTTCACTCGTTACCGGAATCGTGTTCGGAATTGTGCCGGCCTGGATCACTTCGCACTCCGATCCGGCGGAAGCGCTGCGAGGAGTGAACCGCTCGACCCGCGACCGTGGCTCCCTGCCACAGAAGTCGCTGATCGTGTTTCAGGCTGCGTTGTCCCTGGTATTGCTGGTTGGCGCCGGGCTGCTGACCAAGAGCCTGCGCAACCTGGAGCATCAGAATTTCGGCATCCAGACGACCAACCGGTACGTGCTGCATTTGGACCCGGCAGGCGCCGGATACACGCAGGAGAAGTTGCCCGCACTTTATCAGGCGATGGAACAGCAGTTTGGAGCCCTGCCCGGAGTGCAGAGCGTTGGCCTGGCACTGTACAGCACCCTGGAGGGGAACAATTGGGGCGAGGGCATCCAGGTCGAGGGCCGGCCTGCCCCGGGACGGAACGAGCACAACAATTCGTCATGGGATCGGGTCAGCCCGAGGTTTTTTGAAACCGTCGGGCAGCCAGTAATTCGCGGCCGCGGCTTCACGGATGCAGACACTGCGACTTCGCAGATGGTGGCCGTGGTGAACCAGGCGTTCGTCAAGAAATTCTTTCCCAAGGAAGACCCGATCGGACACCACTTCGGCGTGTTTGATCACAAGTACGCGGGTGCCTTCGAGATCGTGGGCATCGTGGCCGATGCCAAGTACCAAAACCCGAACCGGGAATTCCGTGCGATGTATTTTCGTCCCCTGAACCAACAATTGAAGGTGACGGAACCGAATGAAATCATGGCGGAGGGGCGTTCACTCTACATCAACTCCATCACTCTGCATTTCAAGGAACCACCGCAGAATGTGGATGCGATGGTGCGGCGCACGCTGGCGGACATCGATCCCAACTTGACGGTAATCACATTGCATTCGCTCGACTCCCAGGTGAGCGACAACTTCAACCAGGAGCGGCTGATCGCGCGCCTGACCATGCTGTTTGGACTGCTGGCACTGGTACTGGCGTCGGTCGGACTCTACGGCATCACGTCGTATGCGGTGGCACGCCGCACCAGCGAGATTGGATTGCGCATGGCGCTGGGCGCGGACCGCGGCAACGTGGTGCGCATGGTGCTGCGCGGCGCCTTTCTGCAGGTGGGGCTGGGGTTGGCGATAGGTATTCCGATAGCACTCATCGGTGGCCGGTTCATGGCTGATCAGTTGTATGGAGTGCGCACTTATGACCCGCTCAGCATCGCAGTTGCGGCGGTCGTGTTGGCGCTGGCGGCGGCGCTGGCGGGATTCATTCCGGCGCGACGGGCCGCGAGCATTGAACCTATGGAAGCACTGCGCACCGAATAGGCACTATGTATCTGGGCCAAAGACCCGAGTTGCGCCGAAGATCAGCACGAGCCCGAGGCACCTTCGGGATATCGAGCGCTGCAGCTAACCAGCCGGTTCGGAGAGCGCGACGGGCCTCTTCGCGCTTGTTGGCGTTCCCGAAGTGAAGTAGGATATATCCCTCTCGAAGTCAAGGTTCCACTTTTAATCCTTATTGTCGGCAGATGGAGTTTCTGTCTTGGAGTACGTCGAAGCGGTTCGTTTTGGGGACAGCTAGGCGGCCAAGGGCGAAACCCTTCGCGACGAACCCATAGCATTCCTCCCGCGGACGGAGGCTAACCCTGAAGCACTGGCGAGGAGATATCGCGTGAAACTTGCAACACGTATTCAAATACTTGCCTTGGGATCGCTATTGCTGGCTGCGGTTGCACCGACCCCCGCGCAGGAGGTCACAGGTACGTTGGGCCAGGCCAACGCCACCACCACCATCAACGGAAAACAAATCCCGCCACCGCCTCCGAAGTTCGGCGGCGTGATTACCGAAACCTACAAGACTTCCACCCCGTGGTGGCCGCCACGCGTGGTGCCGCCCAAGGGCGCGCCCAATGTGCTGCTGATCATGACCGACGACCAGGGCTATGGTGTGCCGGGCACCTTCGGCGGCGTGATCCCGACGCCGTCGCTGGACCGCATCGCCAAGTCGGGGCTGCGCTACATCCAGTTCCACTCGACAGCGCTGTGCTCTCCGACGCGAGCGGCGCTCATCACGGGCCGCAACCACCACTCAGTCGGCTTCGGCGTGATCGGCGAATTGGCCACGGGCTACCCCGGCTACGATTCCGTCATCGGTCCGGAGAGCGCCACCATCGGCGAGATCCTGAAGGAAAACGGCTACGCGACCTCGTGGTTTGGCAAAGACCACAACACGCCGGGCTTCACCTACAGCACCACTGCTGGGCCCTTCGACCAATGGCCAATCGGCATGGGATTCCAGTATTTTTATGGCTTCCTGGGCGGCGAGACCGACCAGTGGACGCCCTATCTGTTCCGCAATACGGAGATGGTCACACCGTGGGTCGGTCACCCCGGCTACAACCTCATCACCGATATGGCAGACGACGCCATCCGCTACCTGAGAGACCTGAACGCGGCCGCGCCTGACAAGCCTTTCTTCCTCTACTATGTGCCGGGCGGTTCGCACTCCCCGCACCAGCCGAAGCAGGAATGGATCGACAAATTCCACGGCAAGTTCGATATGGGCTGGGAAAAGATGCGCGAGCAGATCTTCGAAAACCAGAAGAAGCTCGGCGTGATTCCCCCGAACACGATGCTGACGCCCTGGCCGGACGGGCAGGCGGAGTACGGGGGAGCCAAGCTGCCCAAATGGGACTCGCTGAATGCGGCGGAAAAAAAGATGTATGCCCGCGAAGCCGAGGTGTACGCCGCCTACACCGCCTACACCGACTATGAAATTGGCCGCGTGATTTCGGAAGTCGAGAAGATGGGCAAGCTCGACAACACGCTGATTATTTACATCGACGGAGACAACGGCACCAGTGCCGAAGGCAGCCTCTACGGCACGTTCAACCAGTTGACCGCTTACAACGGCATCCTGAACCAGCCGGAGGTCAAGCCCGTCCTGGCCTACAATGCGCTGCACTACAACGACTGGGGTTCGAACAAAACCTACCCGCACATGTCCGTCGCATGGACGTGGGCGTTCGATACGCCCTTTAAGTGGGCCAAGCAGGTGGCATCGCACTTCGGCGGGACCCGGCAAGGGTTGGCTATTTCCTGGCCCGGCCACATTAAAGATCCGGGCGGGATTCGCACCCAGTTCCACCACGTCATTGACATTGTTCCCACCATCCTCGAGGCCGCAGGCATTCAGGCGCCCGACGTCGTGAAAGGGATACCTCAGAAACCGATCGAAGGTGTGAGCATGCTCTACACCTTCGACTCCGCCAACGCCAACGCACCCTCGAAGCGCGACACGCAGTATTTCGAGATGGTCGGCAACCGAGCCATCTACCACGACGGTTGGGTGGCTGCTACCACGCCTCCCTCGCCGCCATGGGAGCTGGGAACCGGCACGATGCCACCGCTTGATCAATACAAGTGGGAGCTTTACAACATCGCGGAGGATTATTCGGAGTTTAACGATCTTGCAGCCAGCAATCCCGACAAGCTAAAGGAGATGCAGGCGCTGTTCCTCACGGAAGCGGGGAAGTATCAGGTCTTTCCGCTGGATAACACGGGCTTCATCCGCTTGCTGGCGCCCAAACCCAGCGCTACTGCGGGCGTTACGGATTTCACCTATACGGGCGTGAATCCCGGCATTCCGGTAGGCAATGCTCCCAGCATCCTGAACAAGGACTACACCATCACCGCGAACATTACTGTCCCCGACGGCGGCGCCGAGGGAGTGATCGCTACCATGGGCGGCCGCTTCGGTGGCTACGCACTCATGCTAAGTCCGAGCGCAAGCTGGTTGCTCGGCAGCAAACCGTTCAAGTACATCGGTCTCGGCCTGTTGATTTTCGGATTGCTTCTACTACTCATTGGCACAGCCGGTAGGTGGAGAAGGCGCTTCGGCTACGCATTCTTGCTAGTCGCGGCGATCGGTCTTGTTTTGGCCTTTGCCACTGACATATTCCACATTGGCCGGGGCAGGCCGGTATTCGTGTACAACTTCCTCGACCTGGAGCGTTTCCGTTGGGAAGGACTTTCTTCCCTCGATGCCGGCAAACACACCATTGTCTTCGACTTCAAATACGACGGCCCGGGCCCTGCCAAGGGCGGTACCGGCGTGCTGAGCGTGGACGGCAAAGAGGTCGCGCGCAAGACGATCGAGCACACCATTCCGCTGCTGATGTCGATCGACGAGACCTTTGACATTGGGCTCGATACCCGCTCGCCGGTGGACTTCAGCTATGAGGTTCCATTTGCCTTTACCGGCACCATCGACAAACTGAATTACAAGCTCGGGCCGTCGCAGTTGTCGGCGGAAGACCAAAAGAAAGCGGACGCCGCCATGGCCGCGGTCAACAACTAGGATGCCAGGGTCAGACGCACCATTTGGGTGCTGCCACTTCTTGTGCTGGCGGCGCGTACCAGAACAGGAGGGAGCAAACGCGAACTGAACCGAGCGCGTGGGAGACCGTCTTGGAATCGTTGATCACGAACGTCCAAAAATTTACCGTCATGGCGCTGGCGCTCATGCTGGTCGTGGTCATGCTGCTTTCCACGGTGCACCTCGGCTGGCTGATCGGCGAGGAGATCTTGAAGCCGCCGAGATGGCTTATTCCGGTGCAGGGTTTGCTGGAAATATTCGGATACTTCCTGCTGGTCCTGATTGGGGTGGAGTTGCTGGAGACGCTGAAAGCGTATGTACGGAAGGATGTCATTCACGTGCGGGTTGTGCTGGAAGTCGCGCTCATTGCCATGGCCCGGAAGGTCATTATTGAGGAACCGAACAACGTCCCGAGCCTGACGTTATTTGGGATCGCGGCCCTGATTCTTGCGCTGGGCATCGCGTTTTACTTCGAGCGGCAGGCGAAACGAGAAACTGGCCACGGGATTTTGTAATTACAAAGCAGTAAGCGCCCTGAAGTAGAATGGCCTATCCAAGAAATCAAGAGGACAACGATCATGAAGACCAAACTTGCATTCTGCGCGATGCTTCTGTGCATCGCATCGACCATCGCCGTTGGCCAGCAGGTCTCGGTGAACTACAACCACGAGGCAAATTTTTCGCAGTATCACACCTATGCCTGGGGCTCCAACAATAAGAACGAGATCCGCAACTCGATCCTGGCGCAGGTGGCGCAGCAGGACATCGAGACGGCGATGCAAGGGAAAGGGTTACAGAAGGTGCAGGAGTCGCAGACCCCTGATCTGATACTCACCGCGAGCGGCGGCGAGCGCGAGCAGACCTCATATAACGCCTGGGGCATGCGCGGTATCGGCGGAGGCATGGGTGGGATCAGTCCCCAGCAAAACGTCGAAGCCACGATGGTCGTAAGCCTGTATGACGCGAAACAACAGTCGCTGATCTGGCGCGGCATCGCACAGAATACGCTGAACAACAACGGCAACAAGAACCAGGAGATGGTGGAGAAGGCCGTCGAGAAAATGTTCAAGCAATGGCCAAAGAACTAGTGATTGGTTCGAAATTCGCGCGAGTTATGGGCGCGACCAAAGATGCCTCTAGCACGTTAGTGGATGGTTTGGTAGGCAGTTGACCGTCTCAACACAGATCTCGAAATACCAACGAAAGTAAACGTAATAGAATTGAGAAGAGCCCCCTATCTGAAACTGAAGACACGCGATAGGCGTGTGCCCGAACTATCCGATTGCGAGGAAATGTAATGAAGTCGTACTGCAAAACTTTGTTGATCGCGGCGGCGTTAACGCTGTTGCTTGGAATTTCTACATTTGCCCAGGGACCAGCGGACTTGACCGTCGCGGACCCAGCTCCGGCCCCACCCGCGGCAGCACCTGCTGCTGTACCGGCGAACCCAGTGCCACAATACCCGACTGGAGGCAATGGCGGCGGCGACTGGCGCGTCGGAATCTCGATTTATGGTTGGTTTCCCGGAGTGCACGGTTCCGCCGGAGCGCTCGGCCATAATGCCAGCGTCCATGAGTCTTTCTCGGATGTGTTTCATGTCCTCAAAGGGATCATCCCGATCGCGGTAGAGGCCGATAAAGGCCGCTTCGTGATGCCGGTCGACTATCTATGGATGAAGCTGGGTATCGACAATGGGATACCTGAGAATGATTTCGGCCAGACATCGGTCAACACTCACCTCACCGAGTCGATCTTTACCCCGAAGCTGGGATACCGGGTCGTCGACGGTGAACACTTGAAGATGGATGTCCTCGGCGGAATACGCTATTGGTATTTGGGCCTCAACAACACGTTGGAACCCTCGGGCCTGGGAAATTCGCGGTCGGCCAACTGGGTCGATGGTCTGGGTGGCGCTCGGTTCATCCTGCCCATGGGCGAAAAGGCAGCTATCACTGTGGCCGGTGACGCCGGCGCAGGCGGAGCGAACCTCGACTACCAGGTCCTGGGCCTGCTGAATTACAACTTCACCCCCAAGTGGGGAATGGCAGTGGGCTGGCGGTACTTAGATGTGAACTATCGTCCGAGCAATCACCAATTCGTTTTCGACATGGTCACGAATGGCCCGATTGCGGGATTCACTTATAACTTCGGCGGGAAGCCGCCGGTTCCGCCTTCCGCCTCGTGCTCCGCTTCGCCCACCGAAGTTTTCCCGGGCGATCCGGTCACGGCCACCATTTCTACCCAGTACTTTAATCCCAAGCACACGGTCACCTACAAGTGGGGCAGCACGGGAGCTAAAGTCTCGGGCACGGGCACGACCGGAAACGTCGATACGACTGGTCTGGCGCCGGGCAGCTATACGGTCACCGCAACGGCCACCGACGAAAAAGAGAAGAAAAACAACGTCGCCACGTGCAGCGCCGGCTTCACGGTCAAGGCGCGGCCCAACTATCCGCCGACGGCGAGTTGCTCGGCTAGCCCGAATGCGATTGCTATCAATCAAAGCGCGACTGTCACCATCACTGCCAGCAGTCCTGAAAGCCGTCCGCTGACCTACGCCTGGACGAGCACCGGTGGCCAGTTGAGTGGTACCGGCACCTCGGCCACGCTGACCGCGACCAATGCAGATGCAGGCAATACCATTACCGTTACTGGAACCGCGACTGACGATCACAACCTCAGCACCAGTTGCACAGCTGCGGTTACCGTGCCGCCCGTCCAAAAGGTGGCGGAGATCGAGGATTGGGGCGAGTGCACCTTCGAGAAGAACCCCAAGAAGCCGTGGCGCGTGGACAACGACTGCAAGGACGTCCTCGACAAGCTGGCGCTTCGGGTCCAGCAGATGCCGAACGGCAAGGTCGCCATCGTCGGCTACACCGATCAGGAGGAAGTCGTCAACGCCGAGCAGTTGGGTGCGCAGCGCGCCGTCAACGTCAAGTACTACCTGACCACCGATGAGATCGGCCCCAAGCTCGATCCCACCCGTCTGGAACCTCACAAGGGCGGGAAGAAGGGCAAGAAGGCCCACTTCTACTTCGTTCCCCAGGGAGCAACCTATACGGAAGAAGAGTCGGTGACTGTCGACGAAACCGCTGTGCAAGGTCAGTCGCGGTCGGCGGCTCCTGCTCCCAAGAAGAAGGCCAAGAAAGCTGCTGCGGCACCTTCGGGCAACTAGCAACTAACCCCATCACCGGCTACAGGGCCAACCATTCATTTGGTTGGCCCCTGGTCGGGGGTGATCCATTCACGGCCCTGCAATCCGGTAGGGCTACGCGCGTTTCAGGCGGAGTAATATAGACCGTTCCGCGATATCTTTGCTATGCGACGAGCCTGCAAACTCGTGTGGCTGACGGCGGTTGTAGCCTGTTCCGTACAACTGCTCTTTGCCCAAGACTTGGCCCCGCGCGCCTATAACCTAACCCCGCTGCATGCCAATGCCGTCACTGTGACTTATGGTTTCTATGACGGAAGCCTGCTGTTCAACGGAGTGGTGCCGATCAGTAACGCCAGGGGTAAATATAACGTCCCTGTGTTGAGCTACTACCACTCGTTCAAGATGTTCGGGCACTTCGCCAACGTCACGGCTTCGTTACCGTACGGCGTGGGAAACTTCAACGGAGATTTCAAATTGGTGCCGCAAGGGATCTACCGTTCCGGATTGCTCGACTCGACTTACCGATTGGCAGTCAACCTCAAGGGCGGGCCGCCGCTGCCTCCCGCCGAGTTTCACAAGTGGCATCAGAAGACGCTCATCGGCGTTAGTCTCAAGGTATTAGCACCCACGGGCCAGTACGACGAGACCAAGCTGATTAACTGGGGCGCGAACCGCTGGGCGTTCAAGCCGGAGTTGGGATACTCGGAACGGTGGGGCAAGGTGGTGCTGGATGCCTACGGCGGTGTCTGGTTTTATACGACCAATCCCAACTACTTCGACCACAACAATTTCTTTCCCGGGACGCAGGCGCAGTCGCAAAATCCCATTGGCACGTTTGAAGGTCACCTCAGCTACGACTGGAAGTTGAGGACTTGGGTATCGCTGGACGGCAACTTCTGGTACGGCGGTGCCACCAGCCTGAACGGCGTCCAAAACCTGAACACCCGGCAAACCGGTTCGCGCATTGGAGCCACGGGGTCGGTCAAATTGGACAAGCACCAATCCATAAAGGTCAGCTATAGCAACGGCACCTATATTCGCTTTGGCGGCGATTATCAGAACATCTCTTTTGCATGGCAGTGGTCCTGGATAGGCAGGCCGAAATAGAGTCGTCCAGAATGGGCGAGGTTGGATCGAGAGGGGTTTATGACAGATCAGCAGTCCGCACCCAAGAGCAAAAAGCAGAAAGCCAAGCACGAGTTGCAAGAATTGCTGATGATCTTCTTCTACCTGGCCTTCTTCTTCTGCGCCCTCGTCACCTACAGCATGCTCCTGCTGAACGAGTATCACGTGAAGTATTTGAATTATGCCTTTGCATTGATCAATGCCCTGGTGATTACCAAGGTCGTCATGATTGGAGAATATGTGCACGTAGGTAAGCGGGGCGAAACCAAGCCGCTGTTTCTGTCAGCGATCTGGAAGGCATTCGTGTTCATGCTGCTGGTGTTCGCATTCCATGTGGTCGAGGAAGTGATCAAACGGCTGATCCACGGAGCCGGCATGGCAGAAGCCTCCCGGAACATCCGTATCGACGAGTTGCTGGGCCGTAGTCTCGTCGTATTTTGCGTTTTCATTCCGTTCTTTGCCTTCCGGGAATTCCGCAGAGTGATGGGCGAAGAGGAGTTTAAGGCACTGGTTTTCGGAAAGGCCGAACCTAAAAATCCGGCGGTTCCAAGCAAGAACTAAATGCGGTCGAAACCGCGTCCCGAGCAGTCAGGATGCGTGGAAAGCTACCCTTGAATCCGTCCTGGAGTGAGCGATGAAGACCAGAACGACGACGATGCTGTCCTCGGCGATTGAGTCCGCAACCGGCGTCGCCTTGCTCGCCGTTCCCGACCTGGTCGCCCGCGTGCTCTTGGGCACTGGACTTTCAGACAGTGGCAGCGCGGTAGCGCGACTTGCCGGTTGCGGACTGCTCTCACTGGGACTGGCGTGCTGGCCGAGTGGGGATGAACCCACACCGAACGCTACTCGCGCCCTTTTCATCTACAACCTGCTCGCGGGATTTTATCTCGGCTACCTTAGAGTTGGTGGAGGATTCGTCAGCTTCCTGCTATGGCCAGCGTGCTTTGTGCATGTTGCGCTTGCGGTGCTGCTGGCGCGACCGGCTTTACGGGCAGTCAAACCGGAATAGCGGGCTGCACCAAGGTCGTGGCGAAAGTTGGGCTCCAACCTGGGAGCGGGTTTCCTTTGCACTCCTCCGAGGGCAATCAACATCCACGGCTTCCGAAAAAATGCTGGCGAGTGACATCAAGGCCGCTGTATATTGTTGAGCCATAACGAGCCGAGTCGTATTCCCAGTACGATCGTTCGCCAATTTCGAATGACCCCACCCAAAGTATGACCCGAGATCGATTAGTAAACTGCATCGGAGGAACAGCTAATGTCGCGACTTGGAAAAGGCTTGCTGATCGGAGTTGTTGCTCTGTTGGTTTTAATAGCCTTGGGCATCACCTTTACGATTGGTTGGCGGCCGTTTATCGGGCCGAGAGCGCGTCCGTTGACCAGCCGCACATTCGAGCGGACACCACAGCGGCTGGAGCGTGGCCGTTACATCGCGACCTCACTGTCGGGATGTATTTACTGCCACTCGCCGCATGATTGGAAGGCTCCGGGAACACCCTTCGTGCCAGGCATGGAGGGAGCTGGCGAGGTGCAGCCCTACGCTGATCTTCCCGGACGCATCGTCGCGCCCAATCTGACGCCCGATCCGGAAACCGGCGCCGGCACATGGTCGGACGACCAGTTCGCGCGCGCGATACGCGAAGGCGTTGGACACGACGGCCGTGCGCTTTTCCCCATGATGCCCTACCCCCGATTCCGCGATATGTCGGATGAAGACCTGGCGTCGGTTGTTGTATATCTGCGGTCGCTGCCTGCGGTGCGGAACCCATTGCCCAAGACGGAGATGATCTTCCCGGTGAAATACCTGATCCGCAGCGTGCCAGAGCCGCTGACCGCACCGGTCAACAACGATGCGATTGCGGGCGATCCGATCAAGTACGGAGCGCACATGGCCACCTTGGCGGGCTGCAGCGACTGTCACACCTCGCAGGTACAGGGCCAGGAAGTGCCCGGCGTTTATCTTGCAGGGGGCTGGCCCTTAATTGGGCCATGGGGAAACGTCGCCAGCTCGAACCTCACTCCTGATGCCACTGGCATCATTTATTACGATGAGGCTTTTTTTCTGAACGTCCTGCGCACCGGAGAGGTCAATGGGCAGAAGCTCAGCCCGATTATGCCGGTAATGGTTTATAAGAACCTCAGCGACAGCGACCTGAAGGCGATCTTCGCGTATCTGCACACGGTCAAGCCAGTCAAGCACCACGTGAGCAATGCCGAACCGATCACAGAGTGTAGGCTGTGCCGACAGAGACACGGAGGCGGCGAGAAGAATTAGTTGGAGGACGCAGTTCTTCGTGCTGAAAATGGAGTTTTGCCAGGGAGAACTCAGTTCGGTCCGGAAGCCGACGGCACGATTGGAGTCGGCATGCCCGTCGGTGGTTTCATCAGGCCGAGGTTGGTGAGATAGGCGATGGTGCGCTGGGCGGCGCCATCAAACACCAGCTGGCAGTTGATGAACTGGGTGTTCTCCCACATGACGTCGCCGCCCCCGTAGACGATCTTGCATTCGGTGAAGATGCAATTCAGGTAGCGCTTGTCATCCATATAAACGGTCTCGCCCTTGGGGGCCCACTTCTCGATCACCTGCATGATTACATCTCCTGGGGTGCCGGGTCCGCTGCCTCAGCCGATGGTTCCGGCAGCAGCTCTTACATGATTCTATAGGCAGTGCAGCGCCAGCCTGCAAGCGGTTGATTGGCTGCGCGCAAAACAAAACCGGCCGCAATTGCGACCGGTTCGAATCGAATGCGAAACTGTGAAACTTAGGGCTGCGGCGGACGAAGCGTCTGCAGTTTCTGGGCTGCGAGTTGTCCAACCTGTCCAGTGGGGTCCGCTTTCTGCATCTGCTCGTAAAGCTTGCGGGCCTCCAGCGGCTGGTGATTGATTTCGTACAGGTTCGCCAGTTCGAACTGCGCGGTGAGCGCACCCACCGAGGTCGTTGGATTGGCGATCAGGCTCTTGTAAAGTTCGGTTGCCTGCTGGGTCTTGCCCGCGTCCTGGTCCATCGAGGCCAGTGCGAGTTTGGCCAGACTGGCGACTTCCTTGTCGCGGCTGCCGGCAACATCCTGCAATTGCTTTTCGGCGCCGGCATTGTCGCCCAAGTCATGCAGCGTGATGCCCTCGAAGTAGCGGGCGATCCGGCCGTTGCGGGTGAAGGAGTACTTGTCGGCAATGCGGGTGAAATCGGCATTGGCTGCCTTGGCCCGCTCTGCCGAAGTCGCATAGCTCAGAATCTCCGGGCTGGCAGGCTCGCCCGCTGGGCGGATAGGGGCGTTGTACTTCTGCAGGGCACCAGAGAGTTCGTCGCTGGCCTGCTGGTTGCGATAGTTCACGAAAGCCCAAGTGCCCAATGCCAGGGCGGTCACCACGGCAATCACTACGGCGCCGGCAATAATCTTGGAGCGGTGCTCCACGGCCCATGTAATGGTCTCTGCGGTGGTCTCGGCGAAAGCGTTTTCTTTAAGTTGATGTCGAGTGTAACTGCGCACGGTTGGTCCTTATGTGATCTGCCACTTGGCGGGAAACTCTAAGTCTAACAAGCCGATGAATCGAGGGTCAAACGCGGGACGGCAAGGAGCTAACGAATTATTGTTAAGGAACCTCTGAACTAGCCCCACTTTTTTAGGCGGGAATGACTTGAAAAGTAAGATTCAGATCGATGCCTTCATTCCCACTGGTTCTTTGAGCCCTCCGGCTGGCCCGTGCCGATAGCCGGGCGCTCTTGGAAGACAC
>DATBZX010000002.1:0-12050 GCA_036512955.1 Terriglobales bacterium | reverse complement strand
GCCGGGTGCTTCTTTTCAAATGCCGATATCGAATTCGGCAGCGGTTCCTGCATCGCTTCACCTCTGCGCGCAACCAGCACGCGCACAAATCAGCGTATCGCAGTGTCATTTCTCAGCGCTACCCCTCTGTGCCAACATAGGGTGAGACGCTCTTCGTTCCTTAATTGCAGTGCAGGGCGGAGAAAGATTCTCTTCGTGAACAACTTGAACGATCATATGGGTCCTGCTCCTTCCCCAGCCGGCGCCGCCGCGAAGCCCCGCCCCGATCCCGAGGTCGTGGCGCAAGCTAAGCGCCGCCGCTTCACCGCTGAATACAAGCAGCGCATTCTGGCCGAGGTCGACCGGGCCAAAGGCTCCGGCGGTGTCGGAGCGCTACTCCGCCGCTAAGGTTTGTAATCTTCTATGTTGACGACGTGGCGCCGCGAGCGGGACGCCCTCATCCTCCTGGCATTGGCTCCCCAGAAACGCGGCCCCAAATACAAGCGTGATCCCGTCGCGGGAGAAAACCAGCAGTTGCGCCGCGAAACCGAGCGGCCTCACCCAGGCACTGCGCAAAGCTGAGATCGTCATCGATATTCAAAAAACAGTGGCCGCTCTGCGGCGACGCGCACCAGCACGTTGAGAAACCGGTCAATGCGGCGGTGGCAATCGCCCAGCATTCCGATAGGGTCCGTGAAATCGCTCTCCCGCTTCGCTCCGATAACGATGGGCATGAATTCAACTCCTTACGATCGCGTTTCCGACGGCTGGCCCGGGTGAGGATAGGCGTCGTGTTCCCGCTGGTTGAGCGGCCGGGTCAGACAGCGGAAGTCCTTTTCAATCGAAATCGCGAGGGCGCCGGATTGCGCATAAACGCCGACTTCCTCCGAAGCCGCCCATGCTTGAGCAACTTCCGTGGCGACCGAGACGGTCACGGTGCCCTGGCGGAATCGGGCTTGCACAGCACCCGGCTCCAGATGGCTCAGCAGCCGGTAAGCCAACACCTCGCCGCCGCCGAAATCGACTGACTCCTCCACCAGCCCGATGTTCCTCAGCCGTTCAACCTCTGACCGTGTCAGCGAAGCCGCAGCGAATTGCCTTGCAGTCGCAGTTTCATAAACCTGGTCCATACTACGCCCATCCCTGGTTCTCTCCAGTGACTTCGGTCACCACCGCTACTCCGCCGGCGAGCGATCATGAGGCGTGAACGTTTTCCGTTTGCCCGACCAATGGCGGTCCGCGTTCGAGCGCGATTCGGCAGAAAAGCCGGCCCTGCCCGATCCGGTACCAGAACGCAGGTTGGCGCGACTACTCGCCGCCTACGTTGTCTCGGGCCTGTTCTTCATGATTTTGCCGGGCACGGTGCTCGGCGTCTGGAATCTGGTCGGGATCAGTTCGCAGCGGGAGATGGCGGCCGTTTCGACGGCATGGATTCAGGCCCATGGGCACGCCCAGTTCTTCGGGTGGTTTGGGACTTTCATCATCGGGATTTCGCTATACACCTTTCCGAAGTTCCGGGGCTCCGCGTGCCGCTCCATTCCCCTCGCCTGGATCATGTGGGTTATGTGGAGCGTTGGCGTGGGGCTTCGATGGCTGGCGGGCGTTCAGAACGTCGCGATCCCAGCGGCGTTCCGCATCTCTTCGGCGCTGGAACTTGGGGTTGCGGTGCTGTTCCTCTGGCAGGTGACCGCCTCGGGCCCAAAGCAACGGAAGGGTCAGGCTTGGGAGGCCCCGATCTTCGCCGGTTTCACCGCACTGCTCCTGCTTCTGGGGTGGCAATTACTGCTCACCATGCGGCCGCTCAGTTCGCCCTCCCTGCCGGCCTTGCCGAACCGTATTCTGATCTCGTTGGCCGTCTGGACCTTCGGCTTTCCAGTGGTGGTGGGATACTGCGCCAAGTTCTTCCCGGGTTTGCTCGGAACTGCAGTGGCAAACGTAACGGGAATCCACCTGACGCTCGGGCTGGTAGCCATTGCAGCCGTTGGCTTCGCACTGGATTCGGCTGTTCTGGCTGGGTCCGCTACTTCCATCGCTGTGGCGCTGGCGTTGTGGTCGTTGCGCGTATTTCATCCGAAGAGGGGAAATCCGAAGACCACCGGGGTATACAGGCGCTATCCGCAATTCGCGCGACTCGCCTATGTCTGGCTGGCCGTCTCCGCGGTCCTCGGGTTCGGCGTGTCGCGGCCAGGTATGCTCGGCGCGTCGCGGCACGCCTTCACAGTTGGATTCCTCGCAACGCTGATCTTCTCAATCGGCCCGCGCATCTTGCCGTCGTTTCTGAACAGCAGAGAATTATGGAGCGCACGGCTGATGCGGTTCTCGCTTGTGCTGGTTACTGCGGGCTGCGCGCTGCGGGTCATCTCCGAACCCTTGGCCTATGGCGGCATTGTCGCCTCGGCATGGACGGTTCTTCCCGTTTCTGCCTTCAGCGAATTGGCGGCCGTCCTGTTATTCGGTTTCAATCTTGCGATGACTCTGGCGGCGCCGATTCCGTCCTGGTTCGGACGCAAGCAGGTAAACGATCGAATGAGCATTTACTGGCTGATCTCGAGTTACCCTGCCACTCGTAAGATCCTGGTCGATAACGGCTTGGTCACGCTCGGCGGAGCGGACAGGGTTCCCAAGAGTCTCTCCTTGGGCGAAGCGGCCCGAGCCGACGAGGTTCCGCCCGAGATCCTGATCGAAAAACTGGGCGATTTCTTTGAATCGCGCCTGCCGCGGTCGCTCCGTCAGAACTCTGGCGCCGTGTGATCACGGTTCCGGTTGCGTTGGCGACCTGCGGGACAATGGGTTGGGAGGGTGCGGAAATGCCAGCCGTGACGGCGTCGGCGAGTCGGCGGCGATCCCTGATCGTTCCCCGTGAACACGGAGCGTGGGGCATCCTGCTGGTTCCCATGTTGACCGGTGCATCCGTGGGGCTTTGGAAAGGGGGAGGGGCCGGGGGCCTTGCTCCCTTCAGCATCGTGACCCTCACGCTGTTCTGGTTGCGAACGCCCGTCGAAAGCTGGATCGGAACGGCCCCGATTCGTGCACGAACGCCCAACGAACTGCGGTTCGTGCGGAATACCTCGCTGGCGTTAGCGGCGGTCTCATTGAGTGCATTGTTCTGGCTATTTTGGGGATGGCAGAACCGGGCACTGCTGTGGATCGGCGCGACTGCTGGAAGCGCATTCCTCGTCCAGTCAGTTCTAAAGCGGACTGGGCGCCGTGCGCGGGCGCCGGCGCAGATGATTGGGGCCGCGGGATTGACTGCTACTGCACCCGCCGCGTATTACGCCGTGACCGGGCAACTGGATCTCATCGCCTGGTCTCTTTGGGCCGCCAACCTCCTGTTCGCCATCAACCAGATCCAGTACGTACAGCTTCGGATCCACGCGGCACACACCACAAATCGGAGCGAGAAGCTATCGGCCGGCCGGTGGTTCCTGATCGGGCAAACCATCCTGATGGCATTGCTGGCCGTCGCCTGCGCCGAGCAATACTTCCGCTGGTATGCTGCAGTTGCCTTCCTGCCGGTCTTATTCCGCGGATTCGCCTGGTTCGCGATCGAACCTCAACCGCTAGCGATTCCGGCCCTCGGTAAGAGCGAACTGATCTACGCAGCCATGTTTGGCGTTTTTCTCGTGGTTGGCACGCAATTGTCGTGACTTGCGTCACTGCCGCCGGTCTATCGGCACCGTAATCTGAAGGCATGGCGGCAATATTGGGTTCGTATCGCGACGCAATCGCATTCCGGCCGGAGAGATTCAACCCGGTGCTGGTGGCAAGCGGCTCACACATGAAGGCTGTGCTTACTTGCCTGGAACCGGGTCAGTTCATTCCGGTACACCACCCCGGAATTGACATGTTGCTGATCGTTCTGGAGGGTGAAGGTGAGGTGGTCTCAGGCGATCGGCAGGAGGCCGCCCACCCGGGAACGGTCATCTTTGCCCCTGCGGGCGAGGCTCGTGGGGTCAGGGCGGAAACCAGGCTGATTGCCTTGCATGTTGTGAGCCCGCCACCCACCGAGAAGGACCACGTCGAAGTTACGGCCGGGCTGAAAGAAGGGAAATGGCTATGAGAAGTTTCGATGAAGCACCTTTCATTGTCATTTGGGAGCTGACACAGGCCTGCGATCTGGCGTGCGTTCACTGCCGGGCCTGCGCGATTGAGAGCCGAAGCCCATTAGAACTGTCCACTGAGGAAGGTTTCCGCTTGCTTGAGGAAGTCCGCTCCTTCGGTGACCCACTGATGGTTTTCACTGGCGGCGACCCTTTGAAGCGGCCGGACCTGCTCCCGTTGATCGAGAAGAGCGTGCGCTTGGGGCTGCGAACCACCGTGACTCCGAGCGCAACTCCACTGCTGACGGAGGGTGCCATCGAACGGTTTAGGGACTGTGGATTGGCCCGGATGGCAATCAGCCTCGATGGGCCGGACTCGGAAAGCCACGACGGATTCCGCCGTGTCAACGGTTCCTTCAATTGTACGATTCTCGCGTTGGAACATGCACAACGAATTGGCCTGCAAACGCAGGTGAACACCACCGTCACCAGGCACAATGTCGGCCGCCTGGGCGAGATTGCGCGGTTGGTCGAGCGCGTTGGCGCGAAGCTCTGGAGCGTGTTCTTTCTGGTTGCGACGGGACGGGCGTCGGCATCGCAGGACCTGACTGCGGAAGAGTACGAAGAGGTCTTCGCCTTCCTCTACAATCTGTCGAAGACCGCCCCATTCGACATCAAGACCACGGAAGCCCAGCACTATCGCCGCTACGTGGCTCAAAGCAGAAAGGCCGATAGCGAGGGCGGCGGCGCAGCACGGCGGACGGCGCCCGAGATCATTCAGCGGCAGGCCGGCATTAACGACGGCAAGGGATTCGTATTTGTATCGCACACGGGGGAAATCTACCCTAGTGGTTTCCTGCCACTCACTGCAGGGAACGTCCGACGCGACTCGCTTACAGCGGTGTACCGCGAATCACCCCTCTTCCGGACACTCCGCAATGCCGACAATCTGCAAGGAAAGTGCGGTGAATGCGAATACCGTAACCTGTGCGGTGGTTCCCGATCGCGTTCGTATGCGCTCACGGGGAATCCGCTGGCCGAAGAGCCGCGGTGCATCTATCAACCGAAGCCGATGGGCGACGCTCTTCCTCGCGATCGGCGCGCGGAACAGGCAGGGATCCCGCCTGTCGGGAACGACACACTCTTCGTCCAGCTATACACCTAAGCCATGTAATGCCGGGGGATTCTTGATCATGGTCAGGAGCATGACGACTTCACTCTGCGCTTTGATACCGTGTTCCAGGTTTGGCGGCATGTAAACGAAGGTTCCTTCCGTCGCCTGTTGTTCCTCACCGCCCAGCTTGAGATTGGCCTCTCCCTTCAGGAAAATCAGCGTGGCAGGAAAAGGGGCAGTGTGCGCTGAAAGCTCTTGTCCCGCCGCAAAGCCGAACAGAATCACCTTTGTTCTGTCATCATTCTGCAGCGTCTGGCTCAGTATCCCGTTCTCGGGTACCTTTGCCAGCTCGCGAATATCGCGTACGTAAACGTGTACGTCAGTCATTCTTCTATCATCCTCGCTGATGGCCTCACGGTGGTTTTGCGTTGCCGGCCACCCTCACCTGCTCACGGACGCGCCGGGTGGCAGCTACCATGTTTCGGAGCGCGGCCCGCACTTCGTCCCACCCGCGCGTTTTCAGCCCGCAATCGGGGTTCACCCATAACTGCTCCGGGCGGAGCACCGTCAGCGCCTTCCGGAGAAGCGCCGCGATCTCCTCGGCGTCCGGCACGCGCGGAGAATGTATATCGTAGACGCCGGGCCCGATGTCGTTTGGATACTGCTTCTGATTGAAGGTGTCGAGTAGCTCCATTTGCGAACGCGCCGCCTCGACGGAGAGCACATCGGCGTCCATGCGCACCACGGCATCGAGAATATCGGCAAATTCGGAATAGCACATGTGCGTGTGAATCTGAGTCTCGTCGTTCGCTCCCGCGGTGGCAAGCCGGAATGCATCGACGGACCAGCGCAGGTATCCGGCTTGTTCCGCCCGACGCAAGGGCAGACCCTCGCGCAGGGCGGGCTCGTCTACTTGAATGATGCGCACACCCGCGGCCTCCAGGTCCGCCACCTCGTCGCGCAGGGCCAGTGCGAGTTGCAACGCGACCTCGGATTTCGGCAGATCGTCCCGGACGAACGACCATTCGAGCAGGGTCACCGGCCCAGTCAACATACCCTTGACCGGGAGTTCGGTCAAAGACTGCGCGTAACGCGCCCAAGCCGTCGTCATAGGGCTTGTCCGCGACACATCCCCGAACAGCAAAGGGGGCTTCACGCAGCGTGAGCCATAGCTCTGCACCCAGCCGTTCCCTGTAAAGGCAAAGCCGTGGAGTTGCTCGCCGAAGTACTCCACCATGTCATTGCGCTCGAATTCGCCGTGCACCAGGACATCAAGCCCGATCTCTTCCTGGAAACGGATGGCGTGCTCGACTTCCGCGCGCAGCAGAGCTTCGTACTCCGTGCGAGCAATTCTCCCGGACCGGTAAACGGCGCGCGCCCGGCGGACCTCCGCGGTTTGCGGAAACGAGCCGATCGTCGTAGTGGGCAGAATCGGGAGACGCAGTTCGGTTTGTTTCTTGCGGCGGACCGGAAAAGGACTGGACCGATCGAACATTTCCGGTCGGACCGCTGCCGTGCGATCACGTACCGCCGAATCGCAGGCTCGCCTGTCGCGGTGACGCCGGGCGAGAACCGCACGATTCTCCGCCAGCTGCTCCTCGAGTTCCGGCGAGTCTTCGGTAGCCGCCCGCGCCAGGAGTGCGGTCTCGTCCAGCTTTTGCCTTGCAAACGCCAGCCAGGTTCGGAAGCCGGGATCGAGTTGATGCTCTGCTTCCAGATCGACCGGAATGTGGAGCAACGAGCATGATGGCGCAACCTGGATGCGCTCGGAGCCCAGGCGCCCAGCGGCCATGCGGATCACCTCCAGAGCCCGATCCAGATCCGACCGCCAGATATTTCGGCCATCCACCACGCCGAGCGACAACAGCAGGTTGTCGGGCGCCAGCGCCAGAGCTTGCGCGAGCTGGCCAGGACCGCGGACCAAGTCCAGATGCACGCCCGCAACCGGTAGCCGCAGAGTGAATTCCAGGTTCTCACCCAGGTCCGAGAAGTACGTCGCCAGGAGAATCTTGGGACTGCGGGCCGGTAGGATGAGCATCTCGTATATCCGGCCGAACAGGTTTCGGTGCTCCTCGGGCAGGTCCAGACCGAGGCACGGTTCATCCATTTGCACCCAGTCTGCCCCGGCCGCCGCCAGTTCAATCAACAATTGCCGGTACACGCCAACCAGCGCTTGCGCGATATTTGCCCGATCCCATCGCGTGCCGTGAGTTTTTCCCAACAGCGCCAGCGAGACCGGGCCTAGAAGCACTGGACGGGTTGTGAGCCCGAGCGCTTTTGCTTCGAGGAACTCCTCGACTGGTTTACGGCTGCCGAGATGGAACTCCATTCCCGGCTCGAGCTCAGGAACGATGTAGTGATAATTCGTGTCGAACCACTTGGTCATCTCCATCGCCGGAGCGGACTTGCTCCCGCGCGCCATGGCGAAATACGTGGGCAGGTCCAAGTCTTCGAAATGGCGGCCGAATCGCGCGGGAATGGCGCCGACCAGCACGGCCGCATCCAGCACGTGGTCGTATAGCGAAAAATCATTCGACGGGATATGAACGATGCCCGCCTCCGCTTGAATCCGCCAGCGGGCGGCGCGGAGTTCCCGGGCTGCCGCCTCCAACTCCTGGGAGCTCCATTCGCCAGACCAGAACCGCTCCAGGGCGAACTTTAACTCTCGGTGCCATCCGATTCGCGGATAACCGAGGTTGCCTGCCGCGATTGAATGTGTGTTCATGTTCGGACTTTGCTACAGAATTCACAATTGGAAGCGCGGGGAAACGGCGCCGCAGTTCCTATTCAGCTCGGCACAAGATTTCAGATGCCTGGTGCGGGTTGGCCTTAGCTGGCGGGGTTTGTGTCGCAGCACCATGCACCATCCGGATCACTTCTTCTGGGCGGAATGGTTTCAGCAACAGATCGTATCCGCCGACGTTGAGCACCTCCGCCCACAGCGCGTCGTCCGCCAACCTGGAAGTCACAATGAACATCGGCGGCTTGGGCTCGCGAGCCAGGATATCCCAAAGTTGGCGCCAATCTCCGTCCGGCAAATCGCGGTCACAAATCACGATCGGAGGGCTTGTCCGGCGGAATGCGTCAATTGCTTCCCCGCCGGTGCCCGTCCATTGCAATTCCCACTTGCACGGGCCGATGATTCGCTGTAATGCGGCCCGGTCTTCCCGCGTGGACAGCACGGCCATGAGCCTGGAGCGAGAGTCCGCGCCCTTTCCCAAGTGTTCCACGAGCCACTGTGTTCGTCCTTGCGGCGTCTTCGCGATCAACGATTTGCCTCCTTTTCTATACTTTCCGGCTTTTGAGGCAAGATCACAATGATCCGTTTGTCACAGGCCCAGGAACATCCGTTATGTTCGCAAGGCGGCAAAGAGGGCGTCTAGATGAGGCCGCGTTGCATGGCGTGCATCACGGCTTCCAGGCGATTGTGAGTACGCAGTTTCTCGTTGATGCTGTGCAGATGATTTCGCAGTGTGGGCAGCGTGATACCCAGGTCGCGGGCGATCTCGGAAGAGTTTTTGGCTTTCGCGAATAGGCGAAGGATTCGCTGCTCTTGTTCGGAGAGTGGCGAGACGGGCGCCACTCGAGTGTTGTGGTCAGCGACGGCCACCACTTCTTTGGAGATCGCCAGCATCTTGGCGAGCAACTCTTCGCTCTTCTTACGGTGCGAAATATCTCTAGCCAGGTGCACAACCAGGTGGCGGTTGCGGCGGGGTTCTTCAAACACTAGGGTGGAAACGTTCACCCACATCCTCTCGCCAGAACGTGTTTTGACCTCCAGGTCAAACTCGGGAGTGTCCAACTTTTGCGCAGCGCATTGCTGGACGCTGCAATCGCCGATACAGCCCTGCGTTCTCAGGCGTGACCGTCTAGAACTTCACAGCACGCCCGGTTCAGCACGTCCGCCGAGGAGTATCCAAACAGTCGCTCCGCAGCCTGGTTCCACGGGTTACCGCAAATGCGGCGTCCGCCGTCCTCTGCAGGAATGCGAACAGTTCCGCCTCCAGCATCCCGGCCTTCCCGCCTCAGTATTGAGGGCTTCAATTCCATTATGCGTCAATGCGCTGGAGCTTTCCGATAGTGCTCGTGGTTGATTTGCGCAAACTGGCTCCCTTGGGTGGGCAGGTCATCGAGTGCAAGGATCGCGGAGACCGGACAAACGGGCACGCACGCGCCACAATCGATCCCCTCCTGTGGATCGATGTATAGTTGTGGTGCGTCTTCAAATTCGCTCTCGTCCTTCTTCGGATGGATGCAATCGACTGGGCAAGCAATCCACGCATGCCGTATCATTTACGACGATGCAGGGCTCGGCGATCGAAAAGAAGTAGGCACTAAGGAAGCACGCACCTTGAGATGCGCCTGCGGTAGAACGATCGTCATCCAGGCCGGCAGTGTCTATGGCAGAGACAATCTCCGCTCCGGCTCCCGCAGGCAGCCGGTCTGACGCCGCCAGGTACACTACGTGCTGGCATGGCGGTACAGCTTTTGCTCCAGAGGGCAAAAGTGGGCTGAGCGCCCGCTGGCCCTGATCCGGTGCACCACGTGTCCATTAGGGCAGAGTTTTTGGTGGTACACCATCCGAACCTTGTCATACCCGGCTGGGCAATCCCGAGAGCCTTCTATTCCCGTGCCGCGCAGTCTGATGGCCTTCCGCAGTACGGCTCTCATGCTGCGGTAAAGGGACCGCAACCGTGGTTCGGCCAGTTGATCGACTCGGCCCAGGGGATGAATTCTGGCCGCATACAGGATCTCATCGGAGTAAATATTGCCGATGCCCGCGATGAAGTTGGGATTCATGAGGAGCGGCTTGATTCGTCCTGTTCTGCCCTCGAACAGTCTCTTGAAATCTGAAAAAGTAAACCGTGGATCCAATGGCTCTGGCCCCAGGCGACGGATCTCGTCCAGGTTCAAGATGGCATCGCTTGGCCCGCAGAGTACCTTAGCGAATTTGCGGAGATCGGATAATGCGAGCTGGCGTCCGTCATCCAGTTCGAACACGAGGTGAATAAAGCGGCCCGCGGGTTGGTGCGTCGACGCGGCCGAGGTGACAGGTTGCCACAGGCTATGAGTTGAACCAATCAGGCGCTTTGTGCGTTCCCAGTTTCCGACCACCAAGCGGCCGGATATTTTCTGGTGCACCAGGAGGAGATAACTACCCTCAAGATGGATCAGCACATTCTTGGCCCGACGGTCCACGGCCGTAATGACCCTTCCGATGACGCACCTTCTGAATGCAACCTCCGACTTGGGAAGTTGAAAATACTTGGGCCAGTCGGTCTGGACGTCCTGAATTTTCCGTCCTACGAGTTCAGACCGGAGGTCATTCACAATGATTTCGACTTCAGGCAGTTCTGGCATCTCTTCCCTTACGAGGCGTGTACCACCACGGCTCACACGCTCACAACGGGACAGGGTGATTCGCGGATAATGCCGTATGCGTTAGTGCGCAAACGCGTGTTATCGGCGGCGCCACGGCCAATAACTACCAAGTCGGAATTCAGGCGGCCGGCGGCAGTGCATACGGCTTTGGAAACATCGCCCGATTCCACTACAGCTTCGACGTGTATGCCCGCGCTTTGCTGTACTTTCGCAATCTCCTCGCTGGCGTCGGCAAGCAAACGCCGTCGCCATTCGTCCGCGTAGTGGCCCTCGCCTGGCGCGTCGAGCCGTGGAACGACGTGCAGTAGCGTCAGCCTCGACTGGAATTCTGACGCCAAGCCGGCAGCCCAGCGTAGGACGCTCGCGCTATGCGGTCCCAAGTCGACTGCGCATACGATGTGATTCAGTTTGATCCATTCCGCGGGAGGGCCCTGCGCAACGTGTGCTCCGGTCCACACCGCACACGCGGTGTCGTGCAGAACCTTTGAAGTCGTTGAGCCCAACAGGAGGCGCCGGAAGGGACTGTAACCGTGGGTGGGCATCATGATCAGGTCCGAGCGGTCTTGGACTGCCTGGTCCGCGATGACCTCGGCGGGATCGCCCTCACGCAGTATTCGTCGAGTGTTGAGATGATTCAGTGCTGCACAGAGAAAATCGTCCAGTTCTTTTGACGCTTTCTTTCGGCGATCCTCGTTGAATGTCTGTACCTCTGGAGAGAGGTAATCCATCGGGGAGATCACGTGCAGGAGTGTCAACTCTGAATGAAAGTGCTCCACCAGAGGAATCGCGTAGCGTGCCCCACCAAGACAGCGCTCGGAGAAATCAATCGGTAACAGAATCTTTTTAAGTAGAAACATCGTTTTTCCCTTTCAAGTCAACCCGGCTAGCGCATTGCGAATGAGACTCAGCAACGGCCCCGGAAACACGCCAAACCAGACTAAGAGTGCGGTCAGCAGTGCGAGAACCAGGCTTCCCGCCGGCGCAAGCGTGGACGGGCCAGCAGGGCTCTCGGAAGGCTGCCCGTACATCACAGCAATAATGCGCAGGTAGTAGAAGAGCCCGATTGCGCTCGTGATCACCAGAATGATAATCAGCGCCCACATGGTCGACGAAGCGCCAGCCGCCACAATGTAGAATTTGCCGATAAAGCCGGCCGTGACGGGAATGCCGGCCAGGGACAGCAGCATCGAGGTGAAGACCGCCGCTAGCGCCGGGCGCCGCCAGAACAAGCCCCGGTAGTCCTCCATGTCTTCAGCTTCACTGGAGCCGTCCGATAGGACTGTGACCACACCGAACGCCCCCATGGTGGTCACAAAGTACGAAACCAAATAGAAGGTGACGGCTGTGGGGCCGAGATCGCCGGCGGCCTGAAACGCCACCAGCAGATACCCGAGGTGCGCGATGGAAGAGTATGCCAGTATGCGTTTGACGTTGTTCTGCAGCAGCGCCAGGAGGTTGCCCACGATCATGGAAGCGATCGCGATGATGGTGAACACAATGAAGACGGGCGCGAGATCGTGCCCGCCGGAGCTATA
>DATBZX010000001.1:0-16432 GCA_036512955.1 Terriglobales bacterium | reverse complement strand
CGATAGCTCGGCCCGCACCTTGGGGCAGCGACGGTAGGTTCACCTCAGTGACTCGCCAGCCGCGATGGCGCAACAATCCGCGAAGTGGCGGCTCGCCGGATACGTTTCCAATTAGTTTGATGGCCGCCGGATCGAAACCCGATGGGACGGTGACGGGTTGATCTTCCTCTGACGAGAGGACCGGCTCAAGTTTGAGATAGCGGTCCAAGACTTGGCGGCAGGATGCGTGAATGCTTCGCACGGCGGCACCGAGTTGGCCGTCAGGATAGGGCGAAACGTCTTCGGTTAGGAAGTCCACCAGTCGGCCGTCGCGCTGGAACAAGGCCAACATCTGGACCGCCCGATCGAACGATTCCGGGTTGGGTTTGTCGACCGCGGGTCTCGCGGGAGCCGCGGGCTTGGAAAACCCGAGCGCCTGCAGTACGTCCTGGGGGATCTCGCCCTGAAACAACAACGCAAAAAAACAACGGAATGCAAAAGATAGCCGGGTTGAAAATCCAATCATGATATTGTTCACTCCGATGGTGGGCCTCCCCGACGCCGAAAGTAGTAGTTAAGATCGTGAATGTCCGGGCGGTCGGTCGGTTATTTCCGTGGGCTGCTACTGTCCGCAGTTAAATCCGAACCGCAGAAACCAGGCTCTCGCGATACCACTCGAGTGTGCGCCGCAGCCCCTCCTCGATGCTGAAACGAGGCGCGTGTCCCAGATCCCGCACGGCAGCAGTCGTGTCAGCCTGCGAGTCGCGCACATCGCCCGCGCGGGAAGGACCATACTTTGCTGGAATCTCTACTCCCTCGACCTTTTGCAGCACGTTCCAAATCTGGTTCAGGGAGTACCGGTTGCCGTTCCCGGCATTAAAGACTCTGCCGGCGACGTTTGGCGCCTTTGATGCCTTGATGACCAAATCGACGACATCTTCTACATAGGTGAAGTCGCGAGTCTGTTCGCCGTCACCGTGAATCGTGGGGGACTTGTGCTCCAGCACACAAGTCATGAATACGGAGATAACGCCTGAGTATGGGCTTCCGGGGTCCTGCCTCGGACCGTACACGTTAAAAAAACGAAGCGAAGTGGCATCCAGCCCGTAGCAACTGGAAAAGGCGTTGCAATAGTACTCGCCCATCAGTTTCTGCGCGGCGTAAGGCGATTTTGGGTTGGGCGACATGGTCTCCACTTTGGGGAGAACCTCGGTGTCACCGTAAGCGGAGGACGAGGCCGCATACACCACCTTGCGAGAACCCCCTTCCTGGCAGGCCCGCAGGACATTGAAGGTTCCATCGATATTCGATTCGTGCGATGGCACAGGATCGACGATCGATTTCGGGACCGAGGGGATCGCAGCGATGTGAAACACCGTGTCGGCGCCAGAAATTACCGGACGGATGGCTTCGAAGTTACGAATGTCAGTCTGGTGGAAAGAAATCCGGGATGATACCTCTGTCAGGTTCTGCGGACGACCCGTGGAAAGGTTGTCAATGACCTCGACCGATCCGTCGCCCAATGTGAGCAGGCCACGCACCAATGCAGACCCGATGAAACCCGCTCCCCCAGTTACGACATATTTCTTCATGATTTCCTTTGTAACGCGTCTAACAGTTCAGGATCCCCAGCCTTAATTGTACTTGTGCGACAGCCGGTGCCGGAGACAGGCAGGTAAGCACCGTTGTATAGCAAATTTGTGGCGCCTTTTCCATGGCATGAACGAATGTAGCTAGACCCGACAGGCGGAACCGACTCCAGGGGGGTGCCTTGCAGTCGCGTAGTGATATTCTATACGCTGCCGGTTGTATAGAGAATCAGACGCTCCGCTAGCGAGTCCTTGACTCCATCGTGTTAGTTTTGGCGTCAACACAGAGGTGCGGATTCGGTGGGATACGCCCGGCGGACAGGAAGCCGGGTAGTGTGAAAGTGCAAAGCCATGCGGCGGATTCACGCGGTCTTGGGCGCAGTGCAGCTTTCCCAGTATTGGCGGCTCTCTGTTGAGGCAGAAATGCGACACTCGGATAACGTTGAGGGCACACGAAATGCAATACGTTTTTGGCATCGTCGAACATCACCCAACCGGAGCAAGTGATTAAGGTGGCGCTCGAACCTACGAATTCGGCGGAAGGCAATGTGGCAGTCGCGTCCGAAAGCGTGGCTGCCGAAAACGAACACCCTGCGCGTAAGTCGCTCGCGATTTGGGAGCAGGTTCAGCGGTTCGGATGGCAGGGCTGGCTGCTGGTCGCCATCGTCATCGGGCTCTATTCTTACGCAAACGTTTTGTTGCCGCTGGTCCGCCAATGGAACAACGATGCTGACTATTCTCACGGATTCCTGGTACCTTTTCTCTCGGCTTACCTGATCTGGCAGCGGCGGGACAAACTGGCGCAGATCGCGCGGCGGCCCTCCAACTGGGGACTCGTTGTGGTGTTGGGTTCGCTGGGACTGCTCTTCCTGGGCAGCCTGGGCGCGGAACTTTTTCTCACTCGCATCTCCATTATCGGAACTATCTGCGGACTCATCATTTATTTCTCGGGATGGCGTCTGCTTCGGGCCCTGGCATTCCCCTTGGCATTTCTGTTGTTTGCCATACCGATTCCAGCAATTATCTATAACCAAATCGTTTTCCCGCTCCAGTTCATAGCCTCGCGCTTTGCCACCAGTATCTTGGAGATGCTCAACCTCTTTCCCATCATGCGCGAGGGCAACGTCCTGATCATGCCTGGGATGCGCCTGGAGGTTGTCGAAGCGTGTAGCGGCATTCGATCGCTCATGTCGCTGTTGGCATTGGCGGCGGGCTATGGATACCTGGCGGAGAAGAGCGTTCCCGTCCGCTGGTTCCTGTTCCTGGCGATGATTCCTTTGGCGATCGTCAGTAACGGAACCCGGGTCATGATCACGGCCCTGATGACAAATTATATCGGTCCGAAAGCAGCCGAAGGGTTCATGCACGAGTTCTCCGGTTGGGTGATCTTCGTGGTGGCGACGGCCTTGTTCCTGGCCCTGCACTCCCTGACCGTGGTGGTTCGCAAGAAATTCGGATGGATGCCGAAAGACACAGAAGTCGCGCCAAACGCGTAGGTGGTGGAATGAAGAATGCAGCACGATATTGGACGATGGTTGCCGTGCTCTTGGCGGGCACAGCGGGCATGGGTTTTCTCTCGCACGGAGAGGCAACTCCACCTGCCCGTCCCATGAGCGACTTCCCCAAGGATATCGGCAGTTACACGACGGTCGCGGAGATTCCGTTTGATCAGGACACGCTGAAGATATTGGGCGTCACCGACTACCTGAACCGGGTGTACGTCTCCCCGGCCAATGGCGAGTTGGGACTCTACGTTGGATATTTCCGCACCCAACGCACGGGGGCAGCGATTCATTCACCCAAGAACTGCCTCCCCGGCGCGGGATGGCAGCCGGTGGTTTCTGAAACGTATCAACTTCCGCTGGATGACGGCCGCAAAGTTCCCATCAATCTTTATGTAATCCGCAAAGACCTCGATCAGGAGATCGTACTTTACTGGTACCAATCGCACGGTCGGGTTGTGGCCAGTGAATATTGGGGCAAGTTCTACATGGTGTACGACGCCATGCGCCTGAACCGTACCGATGCCGCGCTGGTGCGCATCACAGTCCCGGTGCGAAACGGCGACATGGATGCAGCGCGGGCACAGGCACTTGCCTTCGCCAAACAAGCTTCAGCTGATGTTGATCAGATTATCCCCCGGTGACCCAGGAGAATTCATGCGCAATCGTTACGTCATTACCCTAGCCACTGTATTAGTGGCGGTTCTTCTTGTAGGAGCAACCGGGTGTAAGGGCAATCCGGAAAAGGCCAAGAAGAAATATTTGGAGAGCGGCCTGAAGTATGTGGACAAGAAGCAATACGATGCAGCTGTAATACAGTTCAAGAAGGCCCTCCAAGCTGACCCGAAGTTCGCAGAGGCCCACTATCAATTGGGACTGGCCTATTTGCATCAAGGCAACGACAAACAGCACATTAGGTTAGGATACGTCGAATTGCGCCAGGCCAGCGACCTTGACCCCAAGAACTTGAAAGCGCAGCTGGAACTGGGCAATATTCTGTGGTCGGTGGGGGATTACAAGCGGGCCGAGGAAGAGGCGCGCAAGATCATCGAAAAGGACCCCAACAACGCCGATGCCTATGCCCTGATGGGTACCTCCCTGTTCGCCCAAAAAGATGCTGACGGGGCGATGCAGGCTTACAACAAGGTGATTGAGCTCAAACCCAATGATTCAGGCGCGTACTTAAATCGCGGCGTGTTGTACGCAAGTTCGAAGAAGGACGCGGAGGCGGAGGCGGATTTCCGCAAGGCCATCAGCTTGAATCCCAAGAACCAGGAGGCTTACTCCAACCTTTCCCGCTTCTACCAATACAAGCAGGACCCTGCCAAGGCAGAAGCAGTCCTGCAAGAAGGAATTAAGAACGATCCGGACTCGGCCGCAAACTACCTCCGCCTGGCCGCCATGTTACTGCAAGAGAAGCGCATGGCCGATGCCGAAACCGTAATCGGGAATCTGCGCAATCGCCTGCCGAAGAACCCCGAGGTTGCGGGCGCGATCGCGGAATTCTATCTGGCGGCGCGCAACCCTGACGCCGCGATTAAGGAATATCAGCGCGGCCTCTCGATCGATCCCAAGAACGAACGGCTCACCGTCGCATTGGGTGAGGCTTACTTGATGTCGGGGCACATCGAAGAAGCCACCAAGCTAGATGAGCAGATTCTCAAGGAGGAGCCCAACGATGTGGCGGGACGCATGTTCAAGGGACGACTGGAAGCGATTAAGGGCGACTTTCCGGCAGCAGTCACCACGTTTCGCGGAGTAGTCAAGGATGCTCCAGAGAATCCGCAGGCCCACTACTTTCTTGGACAGGCGCTGATGAAGACAGGCGATTTGTCTGGAGCCAAGAACGAGTTCCAGGAAGCCATCAAGCTCCAGCCTAACAACCCTATGTACCTTCAGGCCCAGGCCGAAGCCTATCGCGACTCGCGCGACTATGCTACCGCTAAGGAATTCGCCAGCCGCATTTTGAAGATGAACGACAAGAATCCCCAGGCCCACTTCCTGATGGCCAGTATCGACTTGGGCGCGAAGGATTACCAGGCTGCCTTGGAGGAACTGTCGATCGTAGCCCAGGCTGCGCCCAACGACCCGAGCGTCCACATGAACATGGCATTCGCCTACGGCGGATTAAAGAAGTTCCCCGAAGCCGAGCGTGAGTTTCAGACCGCGATGAAGTTGAACCCGACCTATGACACCGCCATGGGTGAATACGTCGGAATGCTGTTCGGTCTCAACCAGGCACCCAAGGCGCTGGAAACGGCCAAGCAGTACGCCGCTGCCAATCCCAACCGCGCTGCGGCTCAATTCATCTACGCTTCGGCGCTGGCCAACAGCAAGAAGCTGGACGAAGCGATTCCCGTTTATCAAAAAGCGATTCAGCTGGAACCAAAATCGCTTCTGTCTTACATGCAACTGGCGCGGGTTTACGAAATACAAGGCAAGTACGATGATGCTCTCGCGCTCTACCAGAAGGCGAATGCGGTGGCCCCGAACAACGCTACACTCGTGGGCGCAATCGGCAACGCATACCTGGCTAAGAACGACCTCAAGTCGGCGCAACAGTACCTCGAAAAAGCGAATTCGCTGGCTCCGCACGATCCACTGCTTCAAAACAATCTGGCGTGGGCGTATGCCTTGGAGGGCCAGAACCTAGACGTCGCCTTGTCATTGGCAACGCAAGCCAAGCAGGCAGTTCCCGACGCAGAGTCGATCAACGACACTCTTGGCTGGATCCAGTACAAGAAGGGCAATTACGCGATCGCGGTTGGGCTCCTGACCGACGTAGTGAACAAAATACCCCAGAACGCGCAATACCATTACCACCTGGGAATGGCGCTGAATGGGGCTGGCCAGAAAGACCGTGCGAAAGAAGAACTGAAGAAGGCACTCCAGATGGCTCCTCCCCTGAATAATGATGACGCCAGCCAGGCACAGAACACCCTGGCCAAGTTGTAATCGGCAAGACATCGGAGAGCGCCAAGCTTTCTCTTTTCAGCGGCCTGAGGGAACTCTCCTCAGGCCCTTTTGCATCTCCGCGAGGTTTGCCTGGGGTTAGGTGTCTAGAGATTCTTCCTGCTGCCGATTAGCCAGATAGACCGGAAGATTGAATCGCAGGCGGCTGGGAAAGGACGACGCTATGAAAATCAAGCGGAGCAAGAACCGACGCGCCGTGTGCCGCCTGTTACTTGGCACTCAACAAGACACAGCACTACGTGAAGGGTTATCCCTGGATCGGGCAGATCGTATCGAACGTTTTGGTGACCATCGGTCTGCCCGACTCGATTAAGGCAAGAGTCTGCCGTTCTCTTCACATCCCCCAGTCCATATCGCCTCTTACGTTTGTCATCCTTGGAAGAGCAAAGCCTCCCAGCGTTTGCTACTGCTTCGCTTCCTCGCGCTCGATGAGGAGGATGCGCTTCACTTGGTTGCACCTGTTCGCCAATGCGGCGTAAGAGCGACGATCCCCGCCATCTGATTCACCGTCTCGAGTCGCCAATTGCGAGCTGTGGGGGTACGGTCACCGTTCGGAATCGGAAAGGGAGGCCGATTATGTCACTGACTCGCACCGGCGACGGAGGTATCCTGAGGCGTTGAGAAGTTGACCTCTTCGTCTCTGGGAGGACGGAACGATGAAGGCTTACGTGGTAGTGACCGCAAGAGCAGGCACCGCGCGGGAGATCGCAGACGCCATGACCAAACTGCCTGGCGTCCAGATGGCCGACGCCTGCTGGGGCGGTGGCGATGTGTACGCCGTGGTTGACTTTCCCGACTGGAAAGAACTCAACGGACTCGTACTAGACAAGGTGCACTCGATGCCGGGCGTGATTCGCACCGAAACTCACGTCGCGGTTGAACGATAGCGCGTCCGTCGGGATTGGTAAACACGAGCGCGAAAGTCGCAGCACCGGATTGCCGCGCATTGAATGCGTTTGCTGTCGTGCAATTGCTCGTCATTCGATCGAGAATCGTGAGCTACGGCACGCAGAAATCAAATATCCCTTCCCACACCTGCGCGAACTTATTGAGGCGAAATTCCGATCCGGATTTCAGCAGATCATAGGCTTGGTACGTTCTTCCGCTGTCGCCGTCGGCCCTCACGCGCCTGAAGTGTCCGACGATATCCATGTGATCGGCATTCACTAATACAGACTGCGGGCCATTCGGCCACAGCATGGAAGCTGTGTTCACGATTCCGTCGTTGTCCCAAACAGAAATCGTCCGCCGACGCCCTAGCTCGTCAACCAATTGAGGTGGCGTAGGCACTGTCTGTCATGTACGATAGCTCCAGCGACGGCCCGACCAACCTGCTCAGCACCTTCAGAAATTTCCTCGACTCCGACGCCCCGATTTCCAGTCGATGGCAGGTCTTGCAGTAGAGCCAATTCAGCGAGCCATGTAGCTTCAGGAGGACGCCGAAATGCGCCGCCTCGTTGCGATAAAAGTGGCTGGAGATGGCGCATTGGTATGAGGGCAATCCGCCCTCCGGCAGGCGGGATTCGCTCAGGAACATCATCGCGGTGTCGATGATTAGATCGTAGTTCGTGCTGATCACGCACGGCTGCGCCGGACGAGGGTAGATTCTCTGGAGAAAATCCCAATGGTTGTTCGTCTGCGCCTTAAAGAGTTTTTCTTCTAGCACGTCGAAGATCCCAAACTCGATCGCTTCACGAATTTCTAGGATGCTGTTTGCATCCCAGCCCGGATGAAAGGACTGCCGGCGATCGAGCGCGGTGTCGAGCAGGCTCATCAGCATCGGTAGTCCGGGATAGGAGTCTAGAGGCGAACTGGGTGAGGTATGGAATTGTTCTTTCAGAAATTGGTGAAGCCTTGGCAGTCGTCCGGCGGGATCATAGGTCGGCGAGCTTCCAAGAATGGTGGTAGAATCTCGTTTGTCAGCGGGCCGCCGCACGCTTTCGTCGCTCCCGCCCCCAAGAAAATGACAGTCCCAGGCACTATCGATCTCCCTCCTCGCGAATGGTACAGCGCGCCCATAGGTCGCGTCACCGCCCGAAACGAAGCCATTCATAACTAGACTAACTCGTAGTTGCAGTCCACGCGGGATCCGAGCTGCGGCGTCCCTGCGGCCAGCCTGTCCGACGGTGCCAGGCTATGCCCGTTGCGTCAATATACTCGAGCCGAGTGCAGCACTGCAGATTCATTTGCCACGACCGAGACGATTCCTCCATGTTGACGTGGACTTGCATTGGGTCTAGGATTCTGCCCTCGCAAGAAACGCAGGCCGCGAGGAGCAGGCAATACAGATGACGCGCCAGGAAATAGAGGAACTAATTTACGGAAGACCCGAACAACAGCGAAGGTTCACGCAGGACTTCCCAATCCTGCCCGATGTTTGGATCGCGTTTGCCGAGAACCCAAATCGGCGAATTGAATTGCTGCTAACGCCATATAGTCCAACTACCGCAGCAGTCCTGAGTCGTGCTTTGCGCGATCGCTCCGAACAGGAACAAGAAGCTCTTGAGCGGTACCGCGCGATCCATTCTCCAGATGACCGTAAGCTTCCACGACGCCCCCGCGTCCTGTTCAACGAATCAGTTGTGTTCGCCAACTTCACCTTTGAGGAGCTCATAAGGGTAGCGATGCCGCTAACCGATTGGTGGAAGGACAACATGGCGGTTCTGACCACTGACCGCTGGGATAAGAAGGACATCGATGTTTTTATAAGGCTGATCCAGGAACGGCAAGGTGCTGAATCTCTGCCGGGAGGCGATCCGAGACTCCTGAGAAAACTGATCACGATTGTTGGGACGATCGAGTGCGATCGGTACCAACAACGGTATTCCACGAGTGACGACATCGAAAAGAAGGTAAATCAACCACAGATGGACGCGTTCACTGAACTCCTGAATGGCCTCACCAACCCGCAGGAACATCGCGGACTGCTGTACAGCATCAGCCTTAACCGTCTGGCGACCACCAGCATCTGGCGTTCGCGCATGGCGGTAAAGGCGGACGCGGCGGCTCGGGTTTTCGACGTCGACACGTCGGGAATCCGATGGGCAGTGCTCGACGTCGGGATTGACGCCAAACATAAGGCGTTCGCTCGGCGAGAGCGTGGCAAGAGCGGGAATGCTGACAACATCGTGAAGGAAACACAGACGAAAACGGGAGGAGGCAATTTGCCAGCCGTGTGGTCCGCACCTATGACTTCCTGCGGGTCAAAGACCTCCTCGACCCAGACACCCCCATTGTGGCTGAGGGATCGTACGCAGAAACACTGGAGAAGGCAGAGCTGGAGAGTCTAACCAAGGATCTCAAGTACATACTTGATTCCGGTCGGGCATTGGACTGGGATTTGATCGAGCCTTTTCTCCGAATACCGCATGTCGACGGGTTTTATGACGATTACCAGAAACTCGTTAATGACAGCCACGGGACCCATGTAGCCGGAATTATTGCCGCAAATTGGCCGGAGGCAAGTGACGAGACTTCCTTAAAAAGGCCACTGTGCGGGATTTGCCCGGATCTCGAGCTATTCGATCTGAGAGTTCTTGGCAAAGACAAGTACGGAGACGATGCGGATGAATTTACCGTAATTGCCGCACTTCAGTTTATTCGGCACCTGAATGCCCACCGGGAACTAATGACGGTTCACGGCGTGAATCTCAGCATGGCGGTTACGCACGATGTCGCGAATTACGCCTGCGGCCGAACGCCCATCTGCGAAGAATGTGAGCGGGTAGTAGCAAATGGTGTGGTGGTGGTGACGGCGGCCGGAAATCGCGGCTTCACTAAACTCGTCAGTCCGGAAAGCGGTGCAATGGGCGACTACCGGTCAATCAGCATAACCGACCCGGGCAACGCGGAAAACGTAATTACGGTGGGGGCCACTCATCGCTTTATGCCTCACAACTATGGCGTGTCGTATTTCTCAAGTCGCGGTCCTACCGGCGACGGGCGCATCAAGCCAGACTTGGTGGCGCCCGGAGAGAAAATCGATTCCTGCGCTCCTGGCAATGATTTTGAAACGATGGACGGCACCAGTATGGCGGCCCCGCATGTCAGCGGGGCGGCAGCACTGCTGATTGCGCGCCATCGTGAGCTAATCGGACAGACCAAACGGGTAAAGGAAATTTTGTGCAAGAGCGCGACGGACCTCGGTCGCGAACCTCGGTTTCAAGGCGCCGGCATGCTGGATGTTTTGCGTGCCTTGCAGTCGGTTTAGAAGGGCAGATCTTGTTAAAACTAGAGGCACTACAAGCGAATGACGGCGATTGCCTCCTGCTGCATTCCAAGGGAGGCTCAAAACCCGCGCTGATTCTTATTGATGGCGGGTCGCGAGGAATTTATCGCGATGTACTGGAAAAGCGATTGGATCAGCTCCGCGCCCAGCGTCCCTCCCTGGACTTGCGCATGGTCATTGTCAGCCATATTGATGCGGACCACATCACTGGCATTCTCGACATGTTCAGGGACATGAGTGAGAGCGTCGATAGCGGTTCGGATCCCAGGTGGAAGGTCGCCTCGTTATGGCACAATTCCTTCGAGGATATTGCTGGTAGTCACCCCGCGTCGGCGCAGACGGCGACCGTGGCCGCCGCGGCAGCGGGCAAGCTTGACGTGGCAGGACTCATCGTTCGGGGACTGACCGATGAAAAGGCTGTCGCTGTTGTGGCTAGCGTCAGACAGGGAAAGGAGTTACGAGGTTTCGCGACGAAGCTAAAGACGGCGATCAACCGCGAGACGAAGGAAAAGTTAATCGTAGCGCCGCCGACTGGAAGACATAAGATAAAGATCACCGACGATCTGACGTTTACCGTCCTGGGGCCTCGGACGGAGGAATTGGAAAACCTCCAACATGAATGGGAGAAATCGAAGGCGAAACACGCTTGCACGTCACCTGCTTTATTCCTTCGCCTTTTCGCCGGCTTCGTCGCGGCCACCTAAGCGTGCTGGAGTTCGAGCGATCGACTCACGGGGGAAGTTGGAAAACGCCTGGGATCGGCTGAGGTTCGAGATTCTCTACTTCAGTCTGAAAACCAAGGGCTCGTTTAGCACCCACAACATGTCGCAACTTAGGAGGATCCAACGCAGCTTTCAACGCTTCCAGAAGCTGGCAGAAGGAGAGCAGGTCCCGGCCGAAATGTCGTGGACAGATAAACGTGATCTCGTACAACAGTGTTTTGCCGGAAAAATCGACAAGCACGACCCGGAAAACTATACCTACAGAACAGTAGCATCTCCTGCTGTTGGCGAATCGCTGGACGAAGTTCTCCGGTATTTCTGGGGCAAGCGTAAGCGATATCCTGACCTGGACACATGCCCATTGTCATTCGACGAACGTAGGGAGGTCTTCATCGATAGCTGCCGCGAGGCTATGTTTAAATACTTGTTGAACCAGTCCGACGCTCAAGGTGACGAGCAGGCATGGGCGAAACACCTGGCGCGACATCTGGAGACTGTCCGTGGACAGACGGAAACCGAAGTTGCCAAACGTCACCCGACACGGCATCTCTGGCTGTTTAAGAACCCACAGACCATCTCTTCCATCAGTGCTCTGAAAGAGCGGACCGAGTACTTCATCAAGAACCGTCCGTGGACTAATCTGCAGGTCATTGCGGAGACAGGCGAGTGGCTGTTAGAAGCGACAATCCGCGAAGCTCTACTAAAGCACGCCAAGAAGTCTGGTGTGCACCTGCACCTTATTGTCCGCGAGGAGGCGGTGCCGCTTGCATTGGAAGCGAACCATGCCATTCGAGTCAGGCAGGAACTGGAGAGCGCAGGCAGCGGCAAGATTAAGGTAAAAGTGGATGAGTTGCCTTGGTGGCATCACAACCGACACATGACTTTGCTGCTCGATGGGGACACGCCAACGGCGGGAATATATTTCCGGCGCCGTCTCAAAACGCCGTTGATCTATCCCGTGACGGTAGAAGATGCCTATGATTTGGGCGTTCTCAAGAAGATCTTCGAACGATATGTCAGCAAAGTGCAGGAAACGCAAGAGTATCGGCAGTACGAAAGACAGAAGCAGAAAGCGCAATCTGCGGAGGCAGCACTCGTCTGGGCTCGCGAAGAACGTCGGGACGCGTTTGAGGTTGGATCCAAGAACGAGGCGGGAAAATAGGCGACCAGATTGATCAGTCCACTTTCTGGGTACCAATCTTGAAGTTAGTCTCCGGCTCTTTTAGGCTGCGGTCAATGCACAGCCAGCCGAGCGCTCTATGATTAACGATCACGATGCCATCCAATTGATGATTGAATCGGCAGAGCGGAAACGGTTGTCCTCAATCGTAGGCGCTGCAGTGTCAGTGCCCCCTCCATCGTGCGCTCCATCTTGGTTCGGATTTCGTGACGAAGTTCTCGAGGCGTTGGCGAACTTTCTGCTTGCGGACATGTACTCATATCACGACGTCGTACGTAATGTCGTGCAAAAACTGCGCAATTCTTCACTCGCGCCGGAGGTTGTATTTGAAGGCATTGATCGATTCAGTGGCATGTCGCACGTTAGACGCTTTGTGAGTTGTTTGGCATGGGGCAAACCAAATCACAACCACCGCCGGATTGCGGCTTTAATGGAAGGCGGAGTTTTCCAAAATGTGATTACCCCTAATTGGGACGGCTTTCTCGAGGATTGCCTTGCAGATCGGACCACCGCGGTTGCCCGGCATGCCGTCAGCCCCGTAATTCATCTCCATGGGCAACTTGGAGGCAGTAATTTCATCCAGGCTGGCCATTTCCGGATTGGATTTCACCTGAACTCTGACAGTCTTGAGGCATTCACCCAAGTCGTACAGCGGGACGATTGTCTAGTACTTGGGTATAGTGGTCGGGACTTGGATATCGTCAAAGAGTTGGAGGAAAGCGCCCGCAAGAACAAGAATAGGGTCTTTTGGAGCTACTTGACTGAACACGGGATGCCGGCGCCGTTGCGGGCGCTGGCGACCGAGATGCCAGAGTGTTTCATCCCTATTCCGATTGACACTAGCTCGACCTTGGATCTGCTGTGCAAGACCTTCCACATCAGTGCGCAGAGCCCTGCGTCTGATACCGTTCCCTCGCGGTCTGGACACTTAGTCGAAGCTTCTCGTGGAATCGGGCACGTGGCTGCGTACTTGGTGTTTGCCTTTTGCCTCTCGAACCTCGGTGAGTGGAATGATGCTCGCTGGTTCTGCGAATTCGCAACGGACGCAGCTCACTCTCGTACCCTACACCGCGATGGTCCACATCTTGGAGCCGCTTCGGAAGCATATCGGTTTGCGGCACTTTGCACTGCCTGTTCCGGTGAGTTTGAGTACGCCGGAACACTCAGTCGCTTGGGAGACGATGATTCTGCTGAAACTTCGCTTGGGAGCTTCAAGAGGCTTTCGGCGTCCTATCTCCAAAAAAGCCTCATTGCCCTCTGCGGACAAGATCTTCAATCCGGCGCCTCATGGTTGCAGAGGGCCGTGGATGCGTACCGCGTTGATCATGCAATGCACCCAGATCACTATTGGCCAATGCTTGAATCGGCAATTGGCAACGGAATCGCCTTGTTTATGGCGCTGAGCGAACACCCTGACGCCGTTCGACAGAATGAAGAAGTGGTCCTTGGTCAATGGCGGAGTCGTAATGTCTGCGGTCACTGTTGTACGTTGTTGTCCTTGGCCTTGAGCTATTACAAGAAGGGCAAGCTGACCGATGCTCGACTTGCGCTAAACGATTGTGTGCACCTTGCCACGTTGGCCGGAAACCTCGTATGTGCGAATGCCGCAAGAACAAATCTCGATTTTCTCGATGGCGTTGCCGAATCAAGTAAAGGCCAACGGGCCCCAGTCAAAGACGCTCACACCGGCTGGTTGCTATCCGTTGATCCATTCGCACTCTACTTCGGCTTTCCTGAATCCTGAGAACGACGGTGTTAATCGCGCCGCAGTCGTTTCGGCCAACACCAATACTCTCGAACCCTTGGTTCTCAGCAAAGTCAACAGCGCCGAAGATGTTCATGTTGGCGCTATAGTGAGGATCATCTGCATGTGGACCCAGTTCCGGGGCTATAGGGATCGCCTTCGCAGGGCCTCGAACTGTGCTGATGATTCGGAGGCCTCCTCGCGACCGGATTCCCCACTTGGGTATTCCGGTGAAAGTGAACATCGATTCCGGAGGCAAGCCGAACGGCGTTCCGGAGCGAAGGTGAACAGCAGTCGGAGCGAAGCGACGCTGGCGTGATGATTGTGCAAGAAGTGTTCGGCTTCGTCAAGCGGAATGGTCCGGGAGAGGTGGTCCGAAGCGAAGCGGAGGAGGTCCGGCGGGGATTGGGGGTGCAGGGGAAAGGGGCGGCAGCCCCTTTGCCCCTGCCTCCTCGTTGTAGAAGAGACGAGTGGGTTTCGCTGATAATTCTGTCCTGGACGGATTGGGTGCGAGTTGGCCTGATATCGACAGTTGTCTCTCTGGGAACAGAAGAACCTCACCAATTCGCCGTCCACCCTGGGATCGTTCAAGAGTAAAGGTGCGGTGAGTGAGCAGAAGAAAGCCGGGGAGCATTTCCGTGGCGTCGTAGATTAAGACTCATACCAGCTACAGGTTGGTCTTGTGACGAAGAACGCCCGCCAGTCCGATGATCCCGGAGCCGAACATCACGAACGTCCCTGGTTCGGGAACAGCAGGCACAGGAGGATTCGTCGGATGGGTCTGCAATCCAACCGAATGAACATTGGGGCTGGCTGTGTAAGTCCAAGAAATTGATCCCATGGCATCCCAGCCGTTACTCCAGTGTCCCGAAAAGTTCATGAGCCCCTGTTGGTGCCCCATTCCCAAGTAATGCGTGTTGCCGGACTCAACAATTCCCGCGAAGGTCAGCCCGTAAGGGCCCGTCATGGTGAATACTCCACCTTGACCAAACTGCAGGTCGTACCAATAAGGGGACCAGACATTCCAGGAGATTGGAGGCGCCGTGGTGAACGAAAATGTCCAAGGCAATCCCAAACTGGCAAAGCTTGCATTTCCCCAAGCAGCAGTGGGCCCCCAGAGGAATGGGTAACCAGGTGCGCCAATCCAAAAAAAGCCCGAGCACCCAACAACACAATAAACGTTGACCGTCAGATCCTGGATGATGTCAGCCGCAGCGGATGGGGCTGTCACAACGACCAACAGTGCAGCTGCTAACAAGAGAACCACGATCTTGCGCATTGTCATTCCCTCCTGAGACGGAGTTTAAGCCTTGGCGTTTCGCTTTCGATCTGTGACGTGCCAGTTTCTGTTTCGGCAGTCCCAAAAAGGGAAAGACTGTTTTCAACTCAATGGCAACCGCGAGCAGGACAAGACGAGAACCACGTCGAGCGAGTTCTTCAAAATCGACTTCACGCTCTGATAGCGGCAAGCCTGCCCGCGACTGCCGAACGCTCATGTCGAGCAGCTTTTATCAGTCGCTGTTTCCCAGAACCAGGCTCTCTCCTGATAAGCAATCGGTGAACGAATTCAATACGACGAGGCAGGGGTTTCGCATGTCCATCCACCTCAGTAGGAGGTGTGCTGACCGGACGCGGGGCCGACCTGATCATTTTGGACGATCCACTCAAGCCGGACGATGCTTTGTCTGAGACCAGACGGAAGGCCATGCCCAATAAGTACGATGATGGCGGCTTCTCGGGTGGCAACATGAATCGGCCAGCGCTAAAACAGCTCCTGGAAGATATTGCTGCCGGCCTCGTCGACACCATCGTCGTCTACAAAGTCGATCGCCTCACGCGCTCACTGACAGACTTCGCCAAAATGGTCGAGGCCTTCGACGAGAAAGGGGTGAGTTTTGTCTCCGTGACCCAACAGTTCAACACCACCACCTCAATGGGCCGTCTGACATTGAACGTCCTTCTGTCATTCGCTCAATTCGAGCGTGAGGTAACCGGCGAGCGGATTCGGGACAAAATTGCCGCTTCCAAGAAGAAAGGCATGTGGATGGGTGGAGTGGTGCCCCTGGCCGAAAACCTTGGCGGAATTCCGGAATATGTTCGAAAGTTTCCGGCTTTGACCATTCCGAAGAGGGGTGCGTTCGCGGTCCGCGAGCCGTTCGCGCGACACTCGCCCTCAAATCGCATTCCATTCGCCTTGGACGGAAGGCAGACCTGTACTCGGCTTTTGGCCGCCAGAGAAATTTCTTGTATTTATGCTTCAGTAAACTAGGAGAGGGCTTCTCCGGTACAGGTCCGAGTGGAGAGTGTGCATGAAATGCCGCCAAATGCGACGAATTCGGCGTTTCTGTAGTTACTTCTCTGACAATAATGACTTGCTGGCGGAGAGGGGGGGATTCGAACCCCCGGTACAGCTTTTGACCGTACAACGGTTTAGCAAACCGCCGCCTTCAGCCACTCGGCCACCTCTCCGCAATTTGCTTTCAATAGGCTACCACAGTTCTCAATTAATTCTGCT